>DAIOEI010000292.1:0-3600 GCA_036746335.1 Hydrogenophaga sp.
CTGCCCCCCGAGGGGCTGATCCGGCTTGGGGCGGCCCGGCGCCGGATCGTCTGAGTACCCACGCTCCGCCGCTGCGCGGGTCGCTGCCCCCCGAGGGGGCTGATCCGGCTTGGGGCGGCCCGGCGCCGGATCGTCTGAGCCCCCACACCCCGCCGCTGCGCGGGTCGCTGCCCCCCGAGGGGCTGATCCGGCTTGGGGCGGCCCGGCGCCGGATCGTCTGAGCCCCCACGCTCCGCCGCTGCGCGGGTCGCTGCCCCCCGAGGAGGCTGTTTCGCCTTAGGGCGGCCCGGCGGCTATGCCCTGTCCGCTTGCCCTGGCCTTCGCGTGCTCGCGGATGTGTGCGGGCAGGCGCGCAAGCAGCCAGCGCAAGGCCAGCGGCACGATCACCAGGTCGTCTACCACACCGACCACGGGCAGCATGTCCGGGATCAGATCGATGGGGGAGATGAGGTAGAGCAAGGTCAGCGCGGTACCTGCTTTGAACCACAGCGGCGCTTGTGGGTGCCCCAGCGCGTACCACAGCCGCTTCGCATCACCGCGCACAGCCAGCCAAATCACCGACAGACGTTTCCACATACCTGTTGACCTCCAGAACACTTGGGGCCCGGACCCACCGGACTGTTCAAACTGTGGGGCATCGGACCGCAATTGCAAGAGCCAGGTTCCCCTATCGAGCGCAAATGTGCGATCCAGCACGCACTGTGCGGCGCAAGAGGGGCATCTATCTTCGTATGGCGTTGGGAAAGTAGAGCGCCGTCAGGCTGCGGCTGTGCACCGGCGAAAAGCCCTCGGCCGCCGCACCGCTGGCCTGCCCGTAGCGCCGCCAGTCGCGCACCCAGTGCAGCGCGTCGCAGATTTCCACCAGGCCGATGGTCTCCCGGTCGCCGATCAGGATGCCGTGCACCCGCAGGCCCAGCGTTTCCTTGGCCTGTCGCAGCTCGGCC
Source organism: Hydrogenophaga sp. (assembly GCA_036746335.1). Classification (GTDB taxonomy): domain Bacteria; phylum Pseudomonadota; class Gammaproteobacteria; order Burkholderiales; family Burkholderiaceae_C; genus Hydrogenophaga. The sequence goes on from DAIOEI010000292.1 coordinate 945, forward strand.
AGTGTGGCGGATGTGAGGCCGAACTCGCCGTCGCTCACGATCAGCACGTCGGCGTCTTGCCAGCCCTGCTGCCGCACCTGTTCAATCGCGCGCTCGATGGGCGTCTGCACGTCGGTGCCACCGTCAAACGCCTGGCCCATCAGGTCCAGCAGCGCGTCCAGCCCGGCGGCGTCGCGCGTCAGCGGCCGCTCCAGCAGTTCGCCCGGCCCGCCAAAAGCCAACAGGCGGCAGGCGCGGTCGCCCGCGTGGGCGCTGCGAAGCGCTTGCAGCACGCAGGCCTTGGCCACGTTCTCTGGCGCGCCCTGCATCGAGCCCGAGGTGTCCAGGCAGATGATCAGCGGGCCATGGACGAGGTGGGCCTCCTGCGCTCGCGCGGCGGCGCCCTCGGGCTGGGGTCGCGGGTTCGGCCGCGGTTCGCGCGCCCGGTCGTCGTAGGTCAGCAGCTGGGCCTCGGCAAAACGCGCGCGCCACAGGCGGCGCAGCACCGGGTGGGTCAGGTTCAGGCTTTCGCTGCCGGTCATGCGGGCCAGCGCGCGCGAGCGGTGCACGCCGTCCACCGCCGTCGGTTCGGGGCGGCGTTCGTTGTCGTCGGTGGGCTGCGGCGCGGCCTGGTCGGCGGCCTGCGCCTGCAGCGTGGCGGTGCGCGCCAATGGCTGGTGAGCGGCCAGCTGGCGCCGGCCCACGCCGTCGATGAACTGCGCCAGCGCGGGCAGGCGCTCCAGCAGGCCGCCGATGCGGCGCGCTTCGGCCCATTCGCGGCGGTTGAGCTGGCCTTGGAGGTCGTCCCAGTTCAGGTGAGAGGCGTCGCCCAGCGTCTTGAGCAGCGACATCGCCTCTTCCCAGCCCTGGCGCTGCAGCGTCCAGTTCTCGCGGAACTCGGCGGCCATGCGGGCGATGGCCTGGGCGCGGGTCTCGCTGGCGGGCCGTTCGATCAGGCTGTCCAGGTGCCAGAGCAGGCTTTGTTGCATCTGGCGGGTGAGCGAGGTGTTGCCCTGGGTGAGCGTGAGCAGGTCCAGTTCGCTCAGGAGCTTGCGCAGCGGTGCGACCGCTTCGGGGTCGCCCAGGTCCAGCGCGGCGTCAGGCAGGCGGCCGGCCAGCAGCGCGTCGTGCCAGGGCTCGGCCTGGGCCAGCCGGGCTTCGGCGGTGCCGCCGCTGCAGACCACCGACCAGCGCCAAAGCTCGCGTGCGATGCCGTCGAGGTGGTGGTAAGGGCGGTCGGCGGGGGCCGTCATGGCCGATTCCCTCTCAATCGCTCAATCTTGCCAACTGACCGGCGTGGGCACGAATTCGGAGCGGTCTTCGTCCAGGCGGGGCAGGGCGGCGAAACCCGCGTGCAACTCGGCCAGCCGCATCGCCAGCGCATCCACCTGCGCACAGCGCTGCGCATGCACGGCCTCGATGCGCCCCAGCCAGGACGGCGGCAGCCAGCCGTGGGCGCGCGCCTGCCCAAGCACGCTGGTGGCCGTTGCGTGCACCTCGGCCCGAACGGTTTCCAGCCGTTGCTGCACCTCGGCCACCTGCGACACCCGGGCGCGGATGTGCAGCGCCCCGTAGCGGCGGTGGGCCCGCTCGCTGGTGATGCGCACGAGTTCGCTCTCGGTGGTCGGCCCTGCGATGGCGCGCGCCAGCGCCAGCTTGCCCGCGCTGTCGTCCTGCGCGTCGGCCGGGGCGCGGCGCTCCACGTCCAGTTGTTGCTCGAAGGCTTGCGCCGCGCGCTCCAGCCCGTCGATGGCCAGCGGCGTGGCCTGCGCGACGGTCTGCAGAAACCAGTCGGTCCAGCCGGGCACCTGGTCCGGGTCGGCGCCCAGGGTGAAGGGCAGCAGCCAGCCGTCCCAGACCGAGACCTCGGCGGCTTCGCGGCTGGCGGCCTGCAATTGCAGCAGGGCAGCGGTCTGGCGCCAGCGGCGGTCGGAAACGGTCTGCTGGGTGGCCTTGGCGCGTTCGCGGGCCGCCGACAGCAGGGCGATCACCTCGCCCCCCAGCCGCACGGTCTGGGCCTGCGCGCGCAGCGCGTGCAGCGAGGCCGACGAGAGCTGTGCATCGGGGTGTGCCTCGCCTTCGGGCAAGGCGGTCTGCAGCAGGGCCGAAAAGTGCGCGTCGTCCACCGGCGCCACCGGCACGCGCAGCAGGAATCGGTCGTAGAAGGCGTGCAAGCTCTCGTCTTGTGGCACCTCGTTGCTGGCACCCACCAGGCAGACCAGCGGCACCGCCACGCGGTGCTGGCCGTTGTCAAAACAGCGCTCGTGCAGCAGGCCGAGCAGGGTGTTGAGGATGGCCGAATTGGCCTTGAAAACTTCGTCCAGGAAGGCGACCTCGGCCGAGGGCAGGTAACCCGCGGTGAGGCGCTCGTAGCGGTCGTCTTCCAGGGCTTTGAGCGACAGCGGGCCGAACAACTCCTCGGGCACCGAGAAGCGGGTCAGCAATCGCTCGAAATAGTGCGCGCCGGGCAGCAGGCGCTGCAGCCGGCGCGCGAGTTCGCTTTTGGCCGTGCCCGGTGGGCCGAGCAGCAGCACATGTTCCCCCGCCAGTGCCGCCAGCAGCAGCGCCCTCGCGGCCACATCGCGCTGGAGCAAGCCGCGCTCCAGTTCGTCAATCGCGGCGGTCCAGCGCATAGAACCTTCCTTGGGATTGGTCATCGAGCAATTTTCTCCGGGGC
>DAIOEI010000293.1:0-3600 GCA_036746335.1 Hydrogenophaga sp.
AAGCTGGCCATCCTGATGGATGTGAAGAACCACCACTACGGCCGCGTGAGCGACTACGCCGTGCGCACGGGCGTGCAGTTCGAGGCCGGGAAGCGCCCCTGGCATGTGCCAGTGGACGTGGCCCTGCCCTGCGCGACACAAAACGAGCTGGACGAGGCCGATGCGCGAACCCTGATCGCCCACGGCGCGATCTGCGTGGCCGAAGGCGCCAACATGCCCTCGACCATCGAGGCGGCCAAGGCCTTTGAGGCCGCTGGCATCTTGTATGCGCCGGGCAAAGCGTCCAACGCCGGGGGCGTGGCCACCTCGGGTCTGGAAATGAGCCAGAACGCGATGCGCCTGTCCTGGACGCGCGAGGAAGTGGACGCCCGCCTGCTGCAAATCATGCAAGGCATCCATGCGGCCTGCGTGAAGCACGGCCAGCGCGAAGACGGCCGCGTGAGCTACATCGATGGCGCCAACATCGCGGGCTTCGTCAAGGTGGCCGACGCCATGCTGGCTCAGGGGGTCACTTAACCCCCACCCGCGCCGCTTCGCGCCCCCCAAGGGGAACAACACGAGCGGCCCGGCGAAGCGGCTTGCGCGGTGATTGCCGGACGGTACGCCTCAGCCGGCCATTCAACTGTGGCGGTTTCCCCTCAAAACCGGATGCGCGCCGCCAGTGCCTGCAGTTCGGCCAGTGGCGGGTCCTTGCGCGGCCAAACCAGATCGGCGCCGTCGCCGGTGTGGCGCGGCAGCACGTGCACATGCACATGGGGCACGATCTACCAACCGGCGGGGCGGTTGGTCTGCAGCAGGGTCTGCCCTCAGGGTCGAACGCGGCCTGCACCGCCCGTGCCACACGGTGCGCCACGGCAAACAGGTGGGCGGCCTCGGCTTCTTCCAGCTCGACGAAGGTTTCCACCTGACGGCGCGGAGCCACCAGCACATGACCGGGATTGACCTGCCCGGCATCCATGAAGGCAATGACCTGCGCGTCTTCATAGACGATGGCGGCCGGAATCTCTCGGCGGAAGATGCGGGTGAAGACGCTGTCGCTCATGGCAGTGGGCTGGGGAGGTGGGAAGTGCAAGTTGGATTCTGCCGTGAACTTTCCTCCGCCCTCGCGGATCGTTCACAGCCATGAAGCGCCTGATCGCCCTTGTCCTGTTCGCTGCGGCGCTGCTCGCCGGTTGCGCCACGCTCGACGAACGCCAGCGCACTTGGATTTTCCAGCCCTCGGACCGCAGCTGGTGGCGCGGCGAGGAGGCTGCGCAGGGCATGCAAGACGTGTGGATCGACTTTGAGTCCAAGGAAACCGGCGAGCCGGTGAAGCTGCACGGCCTCTGGAGCGCTCATGAGCGCTTTGCATCGGATGCCAAGGCTCCCGTTTTGCTCTACCTGCATGGCGCGCGTTTTAATGTGGTGGGCTCGGCATTCCGGGCTCGGCGCATGCAGGAGCTGGGTTTTTCAGTGCTGCTGGTGGACTACCGGGGTTTTGGCAAAAGCACGAACCAGTTGCCGTCGGAATCGCTGGCGTATGAAGACGCTCGCGCTGCCTGGGACTGGCTGGCTCGCCAATACCCCGGCCGGCCGCGCTACATCTTCGGCCACTCACTGGGCGGCGCTATTGCCATCGACCTGGCGGCACAGGTGACCGACGAAGCTGGCACCTTGGTGGAGGGCACTTTCAGCTCCATTCCCGATGTGGTCGGCTCCTACAAATGGGGCTGGCTGCCAGTCAGCCCGCTGATCACACAGCGCTTTGAGGCCATCGACAGGGTGTCCCGCATCGGTTCACCGCTGCTGGTGGTGCACGGCAGCGCCGACCGCACCATCGCCCCCGAGCTGGGCCGCAAGCTGTTTGACGCCGCCATCGGGCCCAAGCGCTTCGAACTGGTCGAAGGCGGCTCGCACCACAACACCAACGCAGTCGGCCAGGCGCAGTACCGTCTTGCCCTGACCGAGCTGTTTGGCTTGAATTGAATCACCCCCGCGCCGCCTTCGGCGTGCCTTGCAGGCCGCGCCACCGTCGGAGCCGGTGTCACTTCGGGCTGTCCAAGTCTGCGCAGGCAGACTTGGAGCCGCGGCCCTCAGCCCCCCAAGGGGGCGATGCGAGCGGCCCGGCAAAGCCGGTTCCGCCGCATCCTGGCCTCAGGCAACTCGCGCCGGAGAGACTGTTGGGTTGGCGATGAACATTGAAGCCATCTGCTACCCTCAGCAGGATGTCTGCTTCCCGTTCCGCCATGTCCCCCAACGTGATCGTGTTGGTGCTTTCCTTGCTGCTGGGGCTGCAGCCGATCACGACCGACCTGTACCTGCCCGCGCTGCCCACCATTACCCAGGGCTTTGGCGCCGCCATGCCACAGGCGCAGCTCACGCTGACCGCGCTGCTGCTGGCCTTTGGTGTCTCGCAACTGGTCTGGGGCCCGCTGTCCGACCGCTTTGGCCGCCGTCCGGTGCTGCTGGGCGGCACGCTGCTGTATGTGCTGGCCTCGGTGGGCAGTTCGTTCGCTGGGTCCATGGACCAGCTGATTCTCTGGCGCACGCTGCAGGGTGTGGCCATGGGCGCCGGGGTCATGTGTGCCCGCGCGGTGGTGCGTGATCTGTATGCACCCATCGACGGCGCGCGCATCATGTCCAAAGGCCTGACCGGGCTGGGCGTGATCGCCTGCCTGAGTGCGCCGGTGGGCGGTGTGCTGGCGCAATACTTTGGCTGGCGAACCGCCTTGCTCGCGCTGGCGGTGTTTGGCGCGCTCACCCTGGCGGTGGTGGCGCTGCGCTTTGAGGAAAGCCTGGCGCAGAAGAACCCGCGCGCCCTGGAGCCGATGACCCTGCTGCGCACCTGGATCGGCATCCTGCGCCACCCCACCTTCTGGGCCTATGCGCTGCTGGCAACCACCTCGTATGGTGGGCTGTTCACCTTTCTGGCGGCCGGGTCCTTTGTGTTCATCGGGGTGCTGGGTCTGTCCAAGACCGGTTATGGCCTGGCCATGCTGACGATGTCGCTCGCGTACATCGCGGGCACCTTTCTCTGCCGCCGCCTGCTGCCGCGCTTTGGCGTGCGCCGCACGGTGGCGATTGCCGCCGTCGGCACACTCACCGCTGGCACCAGCATGGGCGTGCTGGCGCTGATGGGTGTGCAGTCGGTAATGGCGATCATGCTGCCGTTCTACCTGTTCATGCTGGGCCACGGCGTGCACCAGCCGTGTGGCCAGAGCGGCGCGGTGGGGCCGTTTCCGCAGGCGGCCGGAGCCGCCTCGGCGCTCAGCGGTTTTCTGATGATGGTGGCGGCGTTTGCCATGGGTGGTTGGCTGGGCATCAGCCTGGCCGCCCAGCCAGGCAGCGTGTTGCCACTGACCAACGGCCTGTGGTTCTGGAGCGTGTTGATCGCCGCCACCGCCTGGACGCTCGTCCAACGGCATGGCGAACCCCAGGAGGCTCCCGTGTGTGTGACGGTGGACTCCGCAGCATGACGATGAGCGACGCACAGCGGGGGTGTCTCGCCCTCGCCGGGCCCACCGCGAGTGGCAAAAGCGCAGCAGCGCTGGCCATCGCGCAGCGCTGGCCAGTGGAGATCATCAGCGTGGATTCCGCCCTGGTGTACCGGGGCATGGACAT
>DAIOEI010000294.1:0-3599 GCA_036746335.1 Hydrogenophaga sp.
AATCGGTCTGGCACGAGCGCATTGCCGATGCGCGCTGCCGCATCGAGATGGCCCGACTGCTCACGCTCAAGGCCGCCTACATGATGGACACCGTGGGCAACAAAGTGGCCAAGGCCGAGATCGCGATGATCAAGGTGGTGGCCCCCAACATGGCCTGCGACATCATCGACATGGCCATCCAGGCCCACGGCGGAGGCGGCGTGAGCGACGACTTTCCCTTGGCCTACAGCTATGCCAACCAGCGCACCTTGCGCCTGGCCGACGGGCCTGATGAAGTGCACCGCCAGTCCATCGCCAAGCTGGAGCTGGCCAAACACATCGCGCTCAAGCAAGAAGTGGAGATGCCGGTCACCCGCGGCTGTTGAGGCAGTCGGCAGAAGTGTCGGTGTATCGGGGTTGCCCGCTGCAACCCCGCGTTCAGCGCTCAGGCTGCAAAACGGCCTTGCGCACGCTGGCCCAGCTGCTCGAAACAGTTCAGCGCCTGCGCAATCATGTCGGGTGATTGCCCAGCCGACCACTGCATGCGCAGGTAGAGCTTGCCCCGCAAAATGGCCCACCACACCGGTATGTTCGGATTCCAGGACTGCGTGAGCGCGGCGATTTCTGCGGTGACCGCGTCATCCAGCCAATCACGCGCCAGGTCGGTGTTGTCCGTCAAGACCGCAAAGCGACGGAAAAACGCGTCCGCCGGACCAGCCCAGCCCACATCGCGGTACATCGACAGCCAGCTGACCTCTTCGGGCAAGGGGCGGTCGGTTGTCTGCAGACTGTCGGTGACCTCATTAAAAAGCCGCTCTGACAAGACCTCCAGCGACTGCCGCAGGGCACGGCTGAGCAGCACCACGCGAACATCCCCTCGCACACCCAGCTCCGCCTTCACAGACAACTCCATACCGCTGATGTATGGGCGCGAGCTGGCGCCACACTGAACCGTCAACGCTTGGCCAAGCCACCGCCCCTCCCAGACCTGTTGGGAAACATCCCGAACCACCGGCTGCAAGCCTTGCGAGGCAGACCATTCAGACAGCGCCTCTCCGCCCGCCAGTTCCGGCGGTGCATTGCTCGGCGAAAAAACACTTTTGAGACGCTCAAACATCCTTGGTCATACCCTGCAAACGGATTTCATGAACTGCATAGTGGAGTTGATGTTGCCTCAAGTTCGTGCAGCATCAGAGAAACCACGAAAAATGGCATGCCTTTGAACGGGCAAGCGTACAAAAATTTTTGCCATAAGGCGAAGGCCAAGCAAAACTCGGCTTTGAGAAGGTTACAATCGAAAGCTTAGTCGGAGCGTAGCGCAGCCTGGTAGCGCATCTGCTTTGGGAGCAGAGGGTCGCGAGTTCGAATCCCGCCGCTCCGACCATCATTGAAAAACAAAAAGGCCCACCCTGTGGGCCTTTTTTGTCTTTGCAGGCACCTCGTGGCAAAGGTGCCTGCGATTGAGGTTCTGCCTGCCCGTAGCTCAACTGGATAGAGCAGCTGCCTTCTAAGCAGCAGGTCGGGGGTTCGAGTCCCTCCGGGCAGGCCATCTCCTCGAACACCACACCAAAACACGGTCGCGAACGAACACCCAAAGGGTTTTCCCTCGTGTTACGCCCCAACATATGCACTATAGTGCATTGCATTAACCCTCTTGAGGGCGCATAAAGGCCACGACCGCTTGCAATATATGTCATGCCGACGAAGCTGCCGATGCGTACTGCCAAGCGCCAACCTTTCGTCTGTAAATATTTTAGGCCTCAAATACGGGTAAGCCTGTATCTGCAAAAGTGCCCGAGCGCCCTACAGTTGTTTCGTTCCAAAACCCACCAGGAGACCTGCCCATGACCACTCGCCGCCTTGTCCTGACCCGTTCTGCTGCCGTCATTGGCGCTGCTTCGTCCGGCCTGCTCTTGCCACAATGGGTCAGCGCCCAGTCCGGCCCTGTTCGTGTGGGTTTCATGCTTCCCTACACCGGCACCTTTGCCCAGTTGGGTGTGGCCATTGAAAACGGCTTTCGCATGGCACTGAACGAGCAAGGCGGCAAGCTCGGCGGCCGCGAAGTGGAGTTCTTCAAGGTAGACGACGAGTCCAACCCCGCCAAGGGCATTGAAAACGCCAACCGGCTGGTACAACGCGACAAGGTGGATGTGCTGGTCGGCACGGTGCACTCGGGCGTGCAGATGGGCATTCACCGCGTGGCCCGCGAGTCGGGTGTGCTGAACCTGATTCCCAACGCTGGTGTGCACATCGCCACCCGCGCGCAGTGTGCGCCCAATGTGTTCCGGACCTCGTTCTCCAACTCACAACCGACACTGGCATTGGGCAAGGCCATGGTCGAGCGCGGTCACAAAAAGGCCGTCTGGATCACATGGAACTACGCCGCTGGCGACGAGGCATTTGAAGGCTTCGAGCAAAGCTACACCGCTGCGGGCGGCACCATCGTCAAGAAGCTCGGCCTGCCTTTCCCCAACGTCGAATTTCAAGCGCTGCTCACAGAGATCGCGTCGATCAAGCCTGACGCCGTTGCCTGCTTCTTTGCCGGTGGCGGCGCAGCCAAGTTCCTGCGGGACTACCATGCTGCCGGCCTTTCCAGAACCATTCAGCTCTACGGATCTGGCTTCTTGACGGAAGGTGTCCTGCAAGCCGCTGGACCGGCGGCAGATGGTGTCTTGACCACCATGCATTACAGCGATTCGCTGGACACCCCACGCAACCAGCAGTTCCGCTTGGAATACGCCAAAGCCTTCAGGATGCAGCCCGATGTGTACGCGGTGCAGGGCTACGATGCGGGTCTGCTCATGATCAAGGGCGCCAACGCTGTCAAAGGCGACTTGGCCAACAAGCAGGCGCTGTATGCGGCCATGCGCGGCGCGGAGATCGACAGCCCACGCGGCAAGTGGAAAATGAGCCCATCCCACAATCCGATTCAGGACATGTACCTGCGTCAGGTGGCCAACAAGGAAAACAAGGTGATCGGCATCGCGCAAAAAGCCGTGGCCGACCCGGGCACCGGCTGCCGCATGGGCTGATCACACCGCTGCGCGGTCTTCGGCATCGCCCAAGGGCGGTGCCCGCCACCCGCCCTGCACCAGGGCGGACCGGTGACTCCTTCGCCTGCCTCCAAGCGCCATGGACTTCTCCAATTTTCTGATTCAGCTGCTCAACAGCCTGCAATACGGTCTGCTGCTGTTCATGCTGGCCGCCGGTCTGACGCTGATCTTCGGCATCATGGGCGTGGTCAACCTGGCGCACGGCAGTTTCTACATGCTGGGCGCCTACATGGCCTGGTTCCTCACTGCCCAGATCGGCAGCCTGGTGGTGGCCATTGTGGTCGGCACGGTGCTGGCGGTGGCGCTGGGTTGGGCGCTGGAGTGGCTGCTGTTCCGGCACTTCTACCACCGCGATCACCTGGATCAGGTTCTGCTGACCTTCGGCCTGATCTACATCTTTGAAGAACTGCGCTCCATCTTCTGGGGCGACGACGTTCACGCGGTACAGGTGCCCGAGGTGGTGAATTGGTCGATTCCGCTAACGGACGCCTTGTCGTACCCGGTGTACCGGTTGGTGATTTCGGGCGTGTGCATTCTGCTGGCCATCGGCCTGTACCTGCTGATCTC
>DAIOEI010000295.1:0-3242 GCA_036746335.1 Hydrogenophaga sp.
TCGAAAACCGAAGTAGGTGCAAGCCTATCGTGGGTTCGAATCCCACCCTGTCCGCCAGCACAACCCGGTAATTTCTTGATTCACTTAGGAAAATATCCTGGACCCGCTGGCTGGTACCAACGTTCGTCCCAACACGTGGGTTTGGCTCATCCAATGCGTTGGCTAACCTGCAAACCGCGTGGGGGAAGACCCACCAAGACCTGACCTTGCAAAAGGGCTTCTCAACTCAAGCTTGCTTCTACGCGCCCAAGGCTGTTCCATGACGGCGTCTCATGCCGCAGAACACACCTCCCTCCCCTAATTTCGGCTTCCTGACCCGGTGTGACATCGGGTTGGCCATTGTCGCGGCCAGGGCAGAGCAGTACTTTCCAAATGACCCTGTCACCGCCCTAATGAAGCTCCGTCAGTTCGGGGAGCTGGTGGCACAGCAGATTGCAGCACGCACGGGGGTCTTTCACGCGGTCGAGGAATCACAGACCCGCCTCAGATGCGAGGGTGTTATTCCCCGCGATGTGTTGGATCTGTTCCACGACCTGCGGCGTCGGGGCAACGACGCTACCCATGGCCATATAGGCGATCACGCAGAGGCCATGGCGGCCCTGCGCCTTGCCCGCCAGCTTGCTATCTTTTTCCATCGGACCTTCGGTGACCCGAAGTTCAAGCCAGTGTTGAATGCCGCCGAGAGTTGACCCGGGTTTGCCACCAAGATTTGACCCGGGTTTTGGAGATACGGGGTTTTCCGATCCCTTCAGATGGGCTGTGTCTTCCTTTCGCGCTGGGCCTGGGTTGCGGAGCTGTTCCTGAAACGGAAGCTGTCGTTGCCGGTCTCCAGGATGTGGCAGTGGTGGGTGAGCCGGTCGAGCAGCGCCGTGGTCATCTTGGCATCCCCGAAGATCGCCGCCCACTCACTGAAACTGAGGTTGGTGGTGATGATGACGCTGGTCTGCTCGTACAGCTTGCTGAGAAGGTGAAACAGCAGGGCACCGCCCGAGGCGCTGAACGGCAGGTATCCCAGTTCATCGAGGATCAGCAGGTCGGTATGGAGCAGACGGGCGGCAATCTGCCCGCTCCTTCCCGCGGCTTTCTCCTGCTCGAGGGCGTTGACCAGTTCCACCGTGGAGTAGAACCGCACCCGTTTGCGGCGGTGCTCGACCGCCTGGACGCCAAGTGCTGTGGCGACATGGGTCTTTCCGGTGCCTGGCCCGCCGACCAGCACGATGTTGTCAGCCTTCTCCATGAAAGCACCGGCATGCAGTTGGCGCACCAGGGCTTCGCTGATCTGGCTGCTGGCAAAATCAAAGCCCGTCAGGTCCTTGTAGGTCGGGAACCGTGCGGCCTTGAGCTGGTAGGCGATGGAGCGGACCTCCCGCTCGGTCATCTCGGCCTTCAGCAACTGCGACAGGACGGGGATCGCGCCCTGGAAGGCGGGCGCGCCCTGCTCGGCCAGCTCGGCTGCGGCCTGCGCCATGCCGTGCATCTTGAGGCTGCGCAGCATGATGGTGACGGCGGCAGCCGCCGGATCATGACGCATGGCCGCCTCCTTGCCTGTGGCGCAGGCTGTCATAGCGGGCGACATTGGCCTTGGGCTCCTGCGCCAGCACGAGGGCCTGGGGCGCCTCGATCGGCGGGACCTGGGAGGCTGTGCCGTCGGTCAGCCGGTGCAGCAGGTTCAGGATGTGGGTCTTGGTGGACACCCCGGCCTGCAGCGCCATCTCCACGGCAACCAGCACCGCCTGCTCGTCGTGCTGCAGCACCAGGGACAAGATCTCCACCATCTCCCGGTCACCGCCTGGCCTGCCGTGCAGTTGCCGCTGAAGCTGCCGGAATGCCTCTGGCAGTTCGGCGAAGGGCGCGCCGTTGCGCAGGGCGCCGGGCTTTCGCTGGACCACGGCCAGGTAATGGCGCCAATCATAGACCGTTCGGCCCTGCCCGTGGTGCGACCGCTCGATGATCCGCTGGTGCTCGCAAAGGACGGCTCCCTCGGCGACCACCACGATGCGCTCGGGGTAGATCCGCAGGCTGACCGGACGATTGGCGAAGGAGGCGGGCACGCTGTAGCGGTTGCGCTCGAAGTGCACGAGGCAGGTTGGCGAGACCCGCTTTGTCTCATCCACGAAGCCGTCGAAGACCCGTCTGACCGGCATGAGGCCGTCCACCTCCTGCCGCCAGACCGTGGCGACGCTGCCGGGTTCAACGCCGTGCGGGATCTCCTCCCACAGGGCCACGCATCGCTGCTCCAGCCAGGCGTTCATCGCCTCCAGGCTGGCGAACTCAGGCATGGGCTGCCACAGCCGGTGGCGGGCATCCTGGACGTTTTTCTCGACCTGGCCTTTCTCCCAGCCGGACGCCGGATTGCAGAACTCGGGCTCGAACAGATAGTGGCTCGCCATGGCCAGGAAGCGGGCATTGACCTGCCGTTCGCGGCTCGGGCCGATCCGGTCCACGGCGGTGCGCATGTTGTCGTAGATGCCGCGCCGCGGCACGCCACCCAGCACGCGAAAGCCGTGGTTGTGGGCGTCGAACAGCATCTCGTGCGTCTGCAGGAGGTAGGCTCGCACCAGGAAGGCCCGACTGTGGCAGAGCTTGAAGTGGGCGACCTGCAGCTTGGTGCGCTCGCTGCCGATGACGGCGTGCTCCTCGCTCCAGTCGAACTGAAACGCCTCGCCCGGGGCGAAGGCCAGCGGCACGAAGACGCCGCTGCCAGAGGTCTGCTGCTGGCGCAGCCAGTCGTCCTGCCAGGCGCGGACGAAGGCCGCGACCCGCCGGTACGAGCCGTCATAGCCCAGCCCGGCCAGTTCCGCGTGGAACTGCCGGGCCGTGCGTTTCTGTTTGCGCGGCCGGCGGGCATCCGTCCGCAGCCAGGCTGCCAGCCGCTCGGCGAAGGGATCGAGCTTGCTGGGGCGATCGGGCGTCCTGAAAACAGGCTCCACCGTCTCGGACCGCAGGTACTTGCGGATCGTGTTCCGCGACAGACCAGTCCGACGGGCGATCGCCCGGATCGACAGGTGCTCCCGGAAATGCCAACGCCGGATAACGCTCAATAATGCCATGTCCAACACTCCCGCTGCCCCCGCCCAAAGGGCCGAGGCTAGCGTCCGAACATGGGTCAATTCTCAGCGGCAACTTCACCCCAAACCGGGTCAGTTCTCAGTGGCATTCAACAGGCTGCCTGCTCGGGCAGGTGGTGGGGGACTCCCTTGGCTCACTGGTCGAGTTCCGAACGTCGCGGGACATCGCACGCC
>DAIOEI010000295.1:3252-3593 GCA_036746335.1 Hydrogenophaga sp.
TTCGCAGCACCAGCCCGCTGGCAAACAACGCCCATCATCGCTCGTGAATTCAGCGATGTGCCGCGCCGCCTGCCGAACGAGTTCTATCTGCGGTGGGTGGCCAAGCGTTACCACGAGGCCAACACGCACGGCGCCTGGGGCAACCTGCCGGTGGCGGAGCGGGTGGAGGCCCAGGCAGCGCTCGCGGCCACCATGACGCGTCGTGCCCTCGCTGCGATCGGTGAGTCGCCTGCGCGGCGCGGGGCCGTCGTGGCCGCGGGTTTGCTGCGCATGGCCGGCTGTGGTGCGGGCCTGCCAGCGGCTCCCCAACTTCCCGCAGCGGCGCTCATCGCCGCCTGTGG
>DAIOEI010000296.1:0-3564 GCA_036746335.1 Hydrogenophaga sp.
GTGGATGGGCGTCAGGCTGCTGTTGGCCAAGGGCGGTGGCTCGTCCATCGTGCCGGCGGATGCCGCGAGAGCCCTCCAGCCTGCAGACCTGCGCCGCGTTTACCTGCGCGGCTTCCTCACCAATGTGTTGAACCCCAAGGTGGCGCTGTTCTTCCTGGCCTTCGTGCCGCAGTTCATTGCTCCCGGCACCGAGAACAAAGTGGCTGCCTTCCTGCTGCTCGGCCTGCTGTTCAACCTCAATTCGCTGCCGATCAATTTCGGCTACGCCTGGCTGGCCGGCTGGGCCTCAAGTCGCGTGGGTGCCGTACAGCGCACCCTGCATTGGCTGGACCGCGCGGCGGGTGCCATGTTCATCGGCTTTGGCCTGCGTCTGGCCATGTCCGACAATAGGCTGTGAGCACCCCCCTGCGCCGCTTCGCGTCTTCCCCCGTCTTCTGCGGGAGGAGGGTCGCACCCAGTGGCCCGGCTAAGCCGGTCCCACGGGCGCCCTGAACCAGAGTCTGGAAACTGCTATGCCCCACACGCACAAAATCACCCCCCAGGAAGCCTTGCAGCGCACCATCGAGCACCGCGAGATTTTTCACGACGAGATGCTGCACCTGATGCGCCTGATCATGAGCGGCGAGATGTCGCCGGTCATGATGGCGGCCTTCATCACCGGCCTGCGCGTGAAGAAGGAGACCATCGGCGAGATCACCGCGGCTGCGCAGGTGATGCGCGAGTTCTCCACCAAGGTCCACGTGACCGACAAGACGCACCTGGTGGACATCGTGGGCACCGGCGGCGACGGCTCGCACACCTTTAACATCTCCACCTGCTCCATGTTCGTGGCCGCCGCCGCGGGCGCCAAGGTCAGCAAACACGGTGGGCGCAGCGTCTCCAGCAAGAGCGGCAGCGCCGACGTGCTGGAGAGCCTGGGGCTGAACATCAACCTGAATCCCGAGCAGATCGCCCGCTGCATTGAACAGGTGGGCGTGGGCTTCATGTTCGCGCCCAACCACCATCCGGCCATGAAAAACGTGGCGCCGATCCGCCGCGAGCTGGGCATGAAAACCATCTTCAACATCCTCGGCCCGCTCACCAACCCGGCCTCGGCGCCCAACATCCTGATGGGCGTGTTCCACCCCGACCTGGTCGGCATCCAGGTGCGGGCGCTGCAGCGTCTGGGCGCGGAGCACGCGGTGGTGGTCTACGGCCGCGATGGCATGGACGAGGTGTCGCTCGGCGCAGCCACCATGGTCGGCGAGCTAAAGAACGGCGAGATCACCGAATACGAGGTGCATCCGGAGGATTTCGGCATGACCATGGCCAGCAGCCGCACGCTGCGCGTTGAAACGCCCGAGGACTCCAAGGCCATGCTGACCGGCGTGTTGAACAACAGCGATGACCCGACCCTCAAGGCGGCCAAAGACATCGTGGCGCTCAACGCAGGTGTGGCGCTGTATGCCGCCAACGTGACCAGCGACATGCCGGCGGGCATCGCGCTGGCGCGGCAAGCCATTGAGTCGGGGGCTGCGGCCCGCAAGCTGAGTGAACTGTCCAGCTTCACGCAGTCCGCTGCTGCCTGAGGAAGCGACACATGCCCGCCATGCTGCAGAACGAAGGCGCCTGGATCGCCCTGGGCGTGTCCTTGATCTTCATTGTGGCCGGTGTGGTGATGCATCAGGTCATCAAAAAGGTGCTGCAGGCACCGCCTCCCCAGGAAAACCAAAAGCATGAGTGACATCCTGAACAAGATCGTGGCCGTCAAGCACGAAGAGATCGCCGCGGCACGCAAGAAGAAGCCACTCGACGTGGTGCGAGAAGACGCAGAAAGCCGCGTGCTGACGCGGGACTTCGAGGGCGCTTTGCGCCAAAAGATCGCCGCAGGCCAGGCCGCAGTGATCGCCGAGATCAAGAAAGCCAGCCCGAGCAAGGGCGTGCTGCGCGAAGACTTCATTCCGGCCGACATTGCCCAGAGCTATGCCGAAGGCCAGGTCATCGATGGTCACCAGATCAGCGCCGCCTGCCTCTCGGTGCTGACCGACCGGCAGTTCTTCCAGGGCAGTTCGGACTATCTGAAACAGGCTCGCGCCAGTTGCGACCTGCCGGTGCTGCGCAAAGACTTCATGGTGGACCTGTACCAGGTGTTTGAGGCCCGTTCCATGGGGGCCGACGCGATCCTGCTGATTGCCGCCTGCCTGGACGACGCGCAGATGGCCGATCTGGAGGCCATCGCCCTGGGCATGAACATGGCGGTGCTGGTGGAGGTGCACGACCGCGCCGAGCTGCAGCGTGCGCTGAAGCTCAAGACGCCGCTGCTCGGCATCAACAACCGCAACCTGCGGACGTTTGAAGTCACGCTGCAGACCACACTGGACATGTTGTCCGACGTGCCGGCCGACCGGCTGCTCATCACCGAGTCGGGGATCTTGGGGCGGGCGGACGTGACCCAGATGCGCGCTGCTGGCGTGCACGCCTTCCTGGTGGGTGAGGCCTTCATGCGGGCCCCGGAGCCAGGCTTGGCGTTGGCCGAGCTGTTTGCCTGAGCGCATCCGGTGCAGCTTCTACTCGATGGGGTTGATCCCCAGGGCATTGCACCCGTCTGTAGAGGGCGTCTGGACTCCGCGGATACCGCAGGCTGGGCGGTTCAGGCTGACTGGTCGGCACTGGTGAGCGACTTTTGGGCTAGCTCCACCGGTCGGGGTTTGTGCTCATTCTTGCAGCAACGTCTGGTCGGCGGCGCCACCATGTACCCGCCACGGCCTCTACGGGCCTTGGAGCTGACACCGCTGGCCGGAACGCGGGTTGTGATCCTGGGGCAGGACCCTTACCACGGCCCGGGACAGGCCGAGGGGCTGGCATTCTCCGTGGTGCCCGGGGTCAAATTGCCACCGAGCTTGCGCAACATCTTCAAGGAGCGCCAACGCGATCTCGGCTCACCCATGCCCTCCAATGGCTCACTCGTGGGTTGGGCGCAACAGGGCGTGTTTCTGCTCAACACCTGCCTGACGGTTGAGGATGGTCGGCCAGCCAGCCATGCGGGCAGAGGGTGGGAGGCTTTGACCGATGCGGTCATCCGACACTGCAACGACGCTGGTCACCCCAAGGTGTTCTTGCTTTGGGGCGCTCATGCGCAGAAAAAATCCATGCTGATCGATCCAAAGCGGCACAAGGTGTTGTGCGCAAACCACCCCTCGCCGCTGTCTGCCAGCAGGGGGCCGGTGCCGTTTCTGGGGTGTGGTCATCTTGGCGCCGCCAACCGCTGGCTCGGCGCGCAAGGCATGCGAGAAGTGGCCTGGTGACCGGATCAGGGATGTCAGGGCAGATGCTGACAAGCCTGAAAAAACCATGGCATAATCTCGGGCTGCGCTATGGAGGGGTGGCCGAGTGGTTAATGGCAGCAGACTGTAAATCTGCCCTCTTGCGAGTACGCTGGTTCGAATCCAGCCCCCTCCACCAGCGAACAATAAGCAATCTGCGAGCGATAGGAATCAAAGCGCTCCGAGCAGCCTGGCTTGCCAGGGTGAATTCGGGCGGGAGTAGTTCAATGGTAGAACTCCAGCCTTCCAAGCTGATCACGCG
>DAIOEI010000297.1:0-3564 GCA_036746335.1 Hydrogenophaga sp.
GGTGCTGACAGCGACAACACCGCCAGCCGCAGCCTGGGCTGGGTGGCGGATCTGCGGTCGACGAGCGACTGACCGACGTCCCCTCAGGGACCGCCCTCAGGGCGACGGGCTCACACGCCGCCCACCGGCCTGCGCCCACCGCGCCAGCAGCTGCGGCAATTGCTCACGCGCGCTTTGCTCGCCGGTGCGCCGGGCGTACACGAAATAGCTGGGCAGCGGCGAGGCCTCGAACTTCAAGCGCGCATCAATCACCACATCCGCTTGCGCGGCCTCGGGCGCGATGCGGGCCTTGCGGGCCGCGATGCGCGCAAGCTGCGCGGCCGATGTCCCCTCAGGTGCCGTCTCCAGCCGGGGCGTCACGTCCACCGCAATCACGAAACGGGCCCCCGCCTCCCGCGCCGCGCGCACCGCCAGCGGCAGCGACTCGTCGCCGTCTTCGTACTCCACCCCTTCAATGCCCACCGGCGACAAAACCCCGGGCACCGCGCTGGATGCCCTCACCGCCACGCCCAGGTTGCCGTCGGTGAAAAACACCGGCTGTTTGTCGCCACGCCGTGTCGCCCCGATCACCAGGCGGCGCGGCAACTGCTCGATGCGCTGGTGCTGGAGGCGGGTGTTCACATAGTCCTGCAGCTTCTGGCCGTGTATCCAGCCTCGGTCGGCAAACGGCGACGGGTCGAACAGCGTGAGCGGCCCGCCCTCGGCCGACAGGGCGTCGATCTCGGCGGCCGTTCGCCCGGCGGCCCAGAACGCCCCCAGCAATGAGCCCACGCTGGTGCCCACGATCAGATCGACCTCGATACCCGCCTCCTCCAGCACCCGCATCACCCCGATGTGGGCATACCCGCGCGGCCCCCCGCTGCTGAGCACCAGCGCCACCCGGGGCGGCGGCGACATTGGTGCCACGGCGGTCAGCGCCCGGGGGCTGTCCGGGCCACTGTGGTTGAACGGTGCACAACCCGCCAAGGCCAGGCCGCACAGGAGCAGGGCCATCGGGCGTCGCAGGAAAGCGCTTTGAGACATGAATCGGGTTCGACAAGTTGACATTGTCTACCATTGTCATTACGCTTGTTGACACTGTCAACCCCAAGCTCCCTCGCCATGTCGCACCCCACCCTTGCCGCCCCACCTCTGCCGTCTGATCCGACCCGGCTTGCGTCTGCCGCCTGCACCCACCGATACGGCCCCTGGGCCGTGGTCACCGGCGCGAGTGAGGGTATCGGCAAGGCGTTCGCCCAGGCCTTGGCGGCGCAGGGGCTGAACCTGGTGCTGGTGGCACGGCGCCAGGCGGCGCTGGAGGGTCTGGCGAACGAGCTGACCCGGCAACACGGGATCGCCTCGCGTGTGGTCGCGGCCGACCTCTCGCAGCTGGATGCGCTGGACACCGTGACCACCGCCACCGCTGATCTGGAGGTTGGCCTGCTGGTGGCGGCCGCCGGCTTCGGCACCTCCGGCCCCTTGCTGGCTTCGTCATCGACGCTGGAGGTCAACATGGTGGACGTCAACTGCACCGCGGTGCTGGTGCTGGCCATGCACTACGGTCAACGCATGGTGCAGCGCAGGCGCGGAGGGGTGGTGTTCATGAGCTCGCTGCTGGCCTTTCACGGCACGCCCGGGGCCGCCAACTACGCCGCCACCAAAGCCTATGTGCAGAGCCTGGCCGAAGGTCTGCGGGTGGAGTGGGCACCCCTCGGGGTGGACGTCATTGCCTCGGCCCCGGGGCCGATTGCCACTGGCTTTGCCGCACGCGCCAAACTGCAGATGAACCAGGCGCTCTCGCCCGAGGTGGTGGCGCGGGTGACCCTGGCGGCCCTGGGTCGGCGCGCCACGGTGCGGCCCGGTTGGTTGTCCAAGCTGCTGGGCTGGTCGCTGGCGCTGCTGCCGCGCTGGGGCGCGGTGCAGGTCGTCCACCGGGTCATGCAAGGCATGACGGCGCACCCGAACGCGCCTGCGCCCAAAGCCTGAGCGCCGCTCGCAGCAGGCAGGAGGAAAGCGGCAGCGCTGTGGTAGCTTTGAAGCCCGCACGCCACCCGCCAGCCCCCTCTGATGCCCCGCCCTTCCACCGAATCTGCCCCCGCGCTGGAGCTGCGCGACGCCTGCGTGCTGGCGGCGCGGCAAGTCATCGCGGAACGTGGCCTGGAACACCTGAGCCTGCGGGAGGTGGCCCGCCAGCTGGGCGTCTCGCACCAGGCACCCTACAAACACTACCCCAGCC
The DNA here is from genome assembly GCA_036746335.1 of Hydrogenophaga sp. GTDB lineage: Bacteria > Pseudomonadota > Gammaproteobacteria > Burkholderiales > Burkholderiaceae_C > Hydrogenophaga. Next base: position 2,216 of record DAIOEI010000297.1, read on the forward strand.
GAGACCACCTGCTGGCCGAGGTCGTGCGACGCTGCTTCCAGCACTTTGCCGCCCACCTGGACGCGCGCGCCGCCCATGAAGATCCCCGGCAAGACCTGATGGCGCTGGGCCAGCAATACCAGAGCTACGCACAACAACACCCGCTGGAATACCGACTGATGTTCGGCACGCCGTGGCCCGAAGCGGCCGCCCCGGCCGATCTGGTGCGCGATGCGCGGCATGCTTTTGACATCCTGCGCCAGGTGCTGCAGCGCCTGCACGGCACGCAGCCCGCCCAGCGAGACCGGGTGGAGCTGGATGCGCTCTACATCTGGTCCACCATGCACGGGCTGGCCGGTGTCATGAACGGCCCCTGCATAGCCCACCTCGGCCTGCAGCCCACGTTGCTGGCGCAAGCCCTGCAACACGCCATGGCCCGCCTGGATGCCGGCCTGGGCAGCCACGTGCCCGAGCACGCCCCCCCTCCGGCGGTACCTCGCCCCACCGGCTGAGGGCTGCTGCATGGAAAACGTGCCTCAGGCTCCCCCTCCCTCAGCCGGCATCAGCCCGGACAGCAGCCCCTGGGCGGTGTTCCGCATCTTCCTGCGCCTGGGCCTGACTGCCTTTGGCGGCCCGGTGGCCCACCTGGGGTTTTTCCGCACCGAATTCGTGGAGCGCCGCCGCTGGCTCAGCGAGGCCGCCTATGCCGACCTGGTTGCCCTGTGCCAGTTCCTGCCCGGCCCGGCCAGCAGCCAGGTGGGCCTCGCGCTGGGCCTGGGCCGCGCGGGTTACGCAGGCGCCTTCGCCGCCTGGGCCGGTTTCACGCTGCCCTCGGCGCTGGCGCTCATGGCCCTGGCCCTGGGCATCACCCAGGCAACGGGCGCGCTGCAAGGCGCTGCCGCCTGGGCGGGCCTGCTGCAAGGCCTGAAGGTGGCAGCGGTGGCCGTGGTGGCGCAGGCCGTCTGGGGCATGGCCCGCAGCCTGTGCCCCGATGCTGCCCGGCGCGCGCTGGCGCTGGCCACCGCCGCCCTGCTCCTGGTCTGGCCTGGCGCGATCACCCAGCTGCTGGCCCTGGGCATTGCCGCTGCGCTGGGCCTGCGCTGGCTGCAACCGCCCGACGGCACCCACCCTGAGCCCATGGCCTGGCCCGTCAGCCGCCGCGCGGGCGCCGCCTGGCTGGCGCTGTTTGTGTTGCTGCTGCTGGGCCTGCCTTTGCTGCTGCAAGCCCTGCCTTCGCAGGGGCTGGCCCTGGTGGACGCCTTCTACCGCGCGGGTGCGCTGGTGTTTGGAGGCGGCCATGTGGTGCTGCCGCTGCTGCAAAGCAGCGTGGTGCCCAACGGCTGGGTCGGCGCAGACGCCTTTGTGGCTGG
>DAIOEI010000298.1:0-3556 GCA_036746335.1 Hydrogenophaga sp.
AGCCCAGCATCGGCCTGCACCAGCGCGACAACGACCGCCTGATCGGCACGCTGCAACACCTGCGCGACCTGGGCAACACGGTGCTGGTGGTGGAGCACGACGAGGACATGATCCGCACCGCCGACCACGTGATCGACATCGGCCCCGGCGCGGGCGTGCATGGTGGTCGCATCATGGCGCAGGGCACACCAGCGGCGGTGATGGCCGACCCGAATTCGCTGACCGGCCAGTACCTCAGCGGTGCCAAGCAGATCGCGGTGCCGGCGCGGCGCACGCCCTGGCTGCCGGTGATCAAGCACGAGGTGAAAGCCGCGCCGGTCAAGTCGCGCTTTCCCATGAGCCCAGCCGCAGAGCGCCGCGCCGAACGCCAGGCGGCGCACGAAGCGACGCTGGGCGAACTGCAGGAGATCCGCGTGGTCAACGCCACCGGCCACAACCTCCAGGGCGTGAGCGTGGCCTTCCCGGTCGGTCTGCTGACCTGCGTGACCGGTGTCTCGGGCTCGGGCAAATCAACACTCGTCAACGACACGCTCTACGCCGCCGTGGCGCGCACGCTCTACCGCTCGCACGACGAGCCCGCCGCGCACGAAGCCATCGAAGGCATCGAACATTTCGACAAGGTCATCAACGTCGACCAGAGCCCCATCGGCCGCACGCCGCGCAGCAACCCGGCCACCTACACCGGGCTGTTCACCGGCATCCGCGAACTCATGGCCGAGGTGCCGATGGCACGAGAGCGCGGCTACGGCCCGGGCCGCTTCAGCTTCAACGTGGGCTCATCGAGCGGCGGGGGTCGCTGCGAGGCCTGCCAGGGCGACGGTGTGGTCAAGGTGGAGATGCACTTTCTGCCCGACGTGTATGTGCCCTGCGAGGTCTGCCACGGCCAGCGCTACAACCGCGAGACGCTGGAGGTCCAGTACAAAGGCAAGAACATTGCGCAGGTGCTGGACATGACGGTGGAGAAAGCCGCCGAGTTTTTCAGCGCCGTGCCCACCCTGCACCGCAAGTTGCAGACCCTGCTGGACGTGGGCCTGAGTTACATCCGCCTGGGCCAGAGCGCGACCACGCTCTCGGGTGGTGAGGCGCAGCGCGTGAAGCTGGCGCAGGAACTGAGCAAACGCGACACCGGCCGCACGCTCTACATCCTGGACGAGCCCACCACCGGCCTGCATTTCGCCGACATCGAGTTGCTGCTCAAGGTGCTCCACCAGCTTCGCGACGCGGGCAACACCATCGTGGTGATCGAGCACAACCTCGACGTCATCAAAACCGCCGACTGGCTGATCGATATGGGCCCCGAAGGCGGCTCCGGCGGCGGCACGGTGGTGGTGCAGGGCACACCGGAGGATGTGGCGGCCTGCGAGGCCAGCCACACTGGCAAGTATTTGGCGCGGTTGTTGGGGCGGTGATGGTCCGCGTCAGACCTTCTTGCTAAGTTCAGCCCGGATGTAGCTGGTCATCGCACTGCCGATGCCCTTGACCTCATCACGTGTCAGCCGGTCTGGTTCGTTCTCGATGAATTTGCTCAAGGCCTTGGGCTCCAGCACCCAGGCGCCCACGCCCTTGACGTCGAAGGGCTCGACAAACCAGCCTGGAAAAAGCACCACCGGCCAGACATGGACGTCAAACCGGGCCTCCATGAGAAACGCCCGCATCCACCCGGCCTGTGCCTTGGCCTGGGCCAGCGGATTGCGCTCCAACTCGCCGCCGTTGGCCAGAATGGCACCACCCGCCAGGGACAACTTGCAGGGCCCGCGCTCGGGCTTTGTCAAAGTCTTGGTTTCGATCGTGAAAACGCCTTTCGGTCCTACGATCAGATGATCGATGTTGGCGTCGCCATTGGGAACGTCGTGAAAGACGAAGCAGCCCGAGGACCTGAACCACTCCAGGTACTGAGCCACGGCGCGCTCGCCATCGCGCCCCTGCCGAAGTTGTTTGAGCTTCTTTCGGTTGCGCCAGACCTTGTACACCGCATAGCCCACGGACATCAGCGCGACCCAGGTGTACGCCCAGGGGTTGAGCTTCATCTCATGCACATGGCGCCACCATTCCAGCGCAGCCATCACCGTCATCATCAGCGCCAGCAGCACCGGTGCCAACAGATGGTCATAGGTGAATTCATGGATTTCCTCATCCAGGGACTGGCCCGCCACACGCAGGGGCCGTGCCCTGTCCAGGGGAGAGCGCTGCTTTTGGGATTGCATGATCCGCTCCTTCCCTTCAAGCTGCGGGCCGCAGCAGATTCGGATGCATCTGCTGCAAGCGCTGGCGCAACAAGTTGCGCAGATGCCGTCCCTGACCGATGCACTCTTGGACCATGTCCGGCGTCACACCATCCCCCGTGTAGTCGTTCGCATTGCGCTTGCGGCGCAACGCATCCAGCAGCACCCAGGCGGTGTTGTCCACGCCCAGGGTCAACGGCAGCGACTGAATCAAGGTGACGTGGTGGCCAGGTTCGCTGGTGGATGGCCGGTAGCCCTGCGCCAACATGGCCGCCAGCGCGCACTGCATCACCGCCTTGTAGGCGGCATCGAACCGGGTTTCGTCACTGATGCCGGTCTGGGCCGCGTCGTGCAGGTTGCGGTCAATGGCCGCCATCAGGCGCTGTACTTCGGCCGCCGTGGCCGCGTGTTCCTTCAGTTTCCCGATGCGCAACAAGTTCTGCAAAGTCATCTTCTCCTCCCTTGATCCATATTTTGGCGCCCGTCGCCACGCTGCGAGCGAAACCATCGCCGGCCGCCCAGCGGCGCGCGAAGTCGGCCGGCGGCATGGGCGTCGGGTTCACCTCGCGCCCCAGTGCCTGTGCCGTATCGGCCAGAGCGAGCGTGACGTCGGCAAAGCCCGCATCGCCCAGCACCATCACATCCACATCGCTGCCGGGGCGGTCGGTGCCATCGGCCATCGAGCCGTAGACAAACGCCAGTTGCACCCGTTCGCCCAAAGGCGCCAGCGCCCCGCGCAGCACATCGGCCAGCCCGGCCGTCTTGCGCAGCAGGCCCGCCAGTTCCGTAAACACCGGCGACTGGGCATTGGCCTGGTACGTAACCTGCCGGCCCACGTCCTGCCGGGTCAGCAGGCCCAGGTCAGACAGCGCACGCAGATCGCGGTGCAATGAACCGGGCGAGGTTTGGGCCACCCGCGCCAGTTCGCGCACATGCAGGGCGCGCTCCGGGTGCAGCAGCAAGGCGCTCAGGACGCGGGAACGGGTTTGGCCAAGCAGGTGGTGGGCGATAGACGTCATGTTCTCAATTTTGCTTCATTTGCAGCAATTTTGGGAACACTTTTCCTCACCTCATGGGTTCGCTGTGCAGCTTGCGAACGCCGGGCGAGTTGCCCGCACTATTTGCTGCGATAAGCCACACCCACGCTCAGGCCGTGGGTGAGCGTGCGCCCCACCAGCGGGCTGCGCGCGGTCGAACCCAGCACGCGCGAGGCATCGAGTCCGCCGAACACCACCCAGTGGGTGTTCAGCGCGGTCTCGAAGTGGGCGCCCATGCGCAAGGTTTCCCAGCCGCTGCCCATGCGGTAGGGTGATCGGCCGGTGGCGGCGGCCGCG
>DAIOEI010000299.1:0-3535 GCA_036746335.1 Hydrogenophaga sp.
GCGCCGCTGGCGCGGTAGGTGTCGATGCGCAGCTCGGCCGGGTTGAGCTTGATGGCCTCGGCTTCGTCGGGCTCGGGCATCACGGCGACCGTGGCGGCGCTGGTGTGGATGCGGCCTTGCGTTTCGGTCACCGGCACGCGCTGCACCCGGTGGCCGCCGGACTCGAAGCGCAACTGGCCGTAGACGTTGGCGCTCGGCCCACGCCCGGCGATGCGCAGCACCACTTCTTTGTAGCCGCCGAGTTCGCTGGGCGACTCGCTGACGATTTCGGTGCTCCAGCCCTGGCTGTCGGCGTAGCGGGTGTAGAGGCGTGCCAGGTCGCCCGCGAACAGGGCGGACTCGTCGCCGCCGGTGCCGGCGCGGATTTCGACGAAGGCGGGGCGCTCGTCGTCCGGGTCTTTGGGCAGCAGCAATTGCTGCAGTTCGGCGTCCAGCCGTTCGAGGTCGGCTTTGGCCGCTTCGATTTCTTCCTGCGCCATCTCGGCCATGTCGGGGTCGGCCAGCATCTCCTGCGCGGCAGCGATATCGGCCTCACGTTGCTGATGGCGGTTGAACACCTCGACGATGACCGAGGCGTCAGAGTGCTCGCGGCTGAGGTTGCGGAACCGGTCCATGTCACTGACCACGTCGGGGGCGGACAGCAGGGCGTCCAGTTCGTGCAGCCGGGCCTTCTGGCGCAGCAGGGTGTCGCGGACAAAGGGTTTCATGGGGAAGGCAAAAGGAAGCGACGGCGGCGAGAGGTGCGCACGGGGCCGACGGACCGTGCTTGAGGCGCACCGGGCGGCGCGCTGTCAGCGTCGCTAGGACTTTTCGCGCAGGAACAGTCGCGAGACGGTTTGCGCCGTCGCGGCGCGGGTTTCGGCGTCGCCGGTGTGCAGCTCGGCCAGGGTGCCGTGCAGCATTTTCTGCGTCAGGCCCCGGGACAGGGCTTCGAGCACCGCCTCGACCGGTTCGCCCTTGGCCAGCAGCTTCTTGGCGCGCATCAGCTCGGCCGCGCGCCAGGTGTCGGCCTGGGCGTTGATTTGCTGGATCAGCGGCACCACACCGCCCTTGGTCGGGTCGCGCTGGTCCAGCCAGTGCATGAAACTGAGCACGCCAGCGTCAATGATGGCCTCGGCCTGCGCCACGGCGGCCTGGCGGTTCTCTTTGCCCGTCTGCACGACGCTGGCCAGATCGTCCACGGTGTACAGGTACACGTCGGACAGACCCTTGACCTCGATTTCAATGTCGCGTGGCACGGCCAAATCGACCATGAACATCGGGCGGTAGCGTCGCTTCTTCAAAGCCCTTTCCACGGCGCCCAGGCCAATGATGGGCAGGGTGCTGGCGGTGCAGCTGATGACCGCGTCGAACTCGTACAAGCGGTCGGGGATGTCGGCCAGGCGCATGACCTGGGCCCCAAAGCGCCCGGCCAGCGCCTCACCGCGTTCCAGCGTGCGGTTGGCGATGGCCATGCCCTTGGGCGTCTTGGCCGCGAAGTGCGTGGCGGCCAGCTCGATCATTTCGCCGGCGCCGACAAACAGCACCTTGATGTCTTTGAGGTCTTCGAACAACTGGCTGGCCAGGCGCACGGCGGCGGCCGTCATGCTGATCGAGTGGGCGCCGATCTCGGTAGACGTGCGCACCTGCTTGGCCACCGCGAAGGAGCGCTGGAACAGCTGGTGCAGCGTGGTGCCCAGGGCGCCGGCCTCGTCGGCGGCGCGCACCGCGTCCTTCATCTGGCCCAGGATCTGGGCCTCGCCGAGCACCATGCTGTCCAGCCCGCTGGCGACGCGGAAGGCGTGGCGAGCGGCTTCGCCTTCGCGCAGGATGTAGGCGTGGTCTTTGAGGACGTGGGTGCTCACGCCGCCGGTCTGGGCCAGCCAGTCGAGGGTGGGATCCACCGCCGATTGTTCACAGGCGGCGTACAGCTCGGTGCGGTTGCAAGTGGAGAGCAGGGTGGCCTCGGGCTGGCGCGGCAAGCTGCTGCGATATCCGTCCAGCGTGCGCGGAATCTGGTCCAGGGCAAAGGCGAAGCGACCCCGCAGATCCAGCGGAGCCGTGTGATGGTTGATGCCGAGGGCCCAGACAGACATTGCCAGATTATAAAATTCTCCGCCTGATCACGAACTCCCGCCAGCGCCATGACATTTCTCGCCTTTCTCGGGCACCTGCTCAACTTCATGGCGCCCGCGCTGGTGATGGCCTTGATGCTCTGGGGTGTGCCTCGCCTGCGACCCAAAGCGCGTCGGGGGCGCTGGGCGGCCCGCACCGAGTTGCTGGCGCTCGCGGGCCTGGGGGTGACAGTGCTGCTGGCCGGTCTGATGTACTTTGGCCGGGACGGCAAGATGGCCACCTATGCCACGCTGGTGCTGGCCCAAGGCACGCTGGGCTGGTGGCTGCGCAGGCGCTGATCAGTCCGGCCCGAAAAGGTCCACCCGGTCGGTGATCAGACCGTCGATGTCCAGGCCCCACAGGCGCTCGGCCGAGGCGGGTTCGTTGACGGTGTAGGCCAGGGCGCGCAGGCCAGCGCCGTGCACCGTGGCCATCAGCTCGGTGTTCCACAGCACTTGGTCGCACACGATTGCCACGCAGCCCAGTTGCCGGGCCACATCCAGCCAACCTTCCCACAGCGTTTCCAGCAGCAGGCCGCGCGGCAGCTGCGGTGCGGTTTCTTGCGCGCCGGCCAGTGCGTGGGGCTGGAACGAGGTCAGCAGAGGCGGCGTGGTGGCCTGCGCCCACAGCCGGGCCGCTTCGCGCGCCACTTCCCTCCCGGTCTCGGCTTCCAGGCCCGGTGTCGGCTTGATCTCAATGTTCAGCAAAAAAGCGTTGGCCTGGCAGAACTGGGCCAGGGCCGCCAGCGTGGGCAGCGGTTCTCCGGCGTGGTGGCGCGAATGCCAGCGTCCGGCGTCGAGCTGGCTCAGAGCCGACCAGGGTTTTTCCCCCGCGATGCCCTGGCCGTTGGTGGTTCGCTCAAGGGTGGCGTCGTGCAGCAGGAACACGACCCCGTCAGCGCTGAGCTTGGCGTCGCACTCGGCCATGCGGTAACCGTGTTGGGCACCCAGGCGGAAAGCGGCCAGGGTGTTCTCGGGCGCCAGCTTGCCGGCGCCCCGGTGCGCGATCCAGCGCGGGTAGGGCCAGGCAGGCAGTGGCGTGGAAGAGGGCGATAAGTGGGATACGGTCATGGGCTGGGTCACAGGCGCGCGCCGGTTTCCCGGTCAAAACCGTGGATCTTGTCTTCGCGCGGTCGCACCTTGATGGTCTGGCCGAGCGCCGGGGCGCCCTGGTCTTCGTGCAGGCGGATGATCATCGACTCGGTGCCCAGGCGGGCGTGAATCAGCCGTTCAGCGCCCAGCATTTCCACCGTCTCGACCATCACGCTCCAGCCGCTGTCGGCGATGTCGATGTGTTCAGGGCGAATGCCCAGGATGCGGTCTTCGCGCATGCCGGGCGCCTGGTGCAGCAGGTTCATAGGCGGTGAACCCATGAAGCTGGCGACAAAGGTGGTGGCGGGTTTCGAATACACCTCTTCGGGTGTGCCGAACTGCTCCATGCG
>DAIOEI010000300.1:0-3534 GCA_036746335.1 Hydrogenophaga sp.
CTACCACCGGCGAGACCGTCAACATCGGCGGCGCGCGGAATTTTGTGGTCAATGCGGAGTTCATCGCACCGTTTCCAGGCGCCGGTAACGACCGAACCCTGCGCTGGTTCGGCTTTCTGGACGCGGGTAACGTCTATGCCGAGAAAGACAAGATCGACTTTGGCGATCTGCGCGCCTCGGCCGGGGTTGGCCTGAGCTGGATTTCGCCAATTGGCCCCCTGCGTTTCGCATGGGCCACGCCCGTGCGCAAGAAAGAGGGCGATAGAATCCAGAAATTCCAGTTTCAGATCGGAACGTCGTTTTGATGAAGCATTTACTGCGTCACCGCTTGCACCAGCTGTTCATCCTGGCGCTGGGCATGTTCTTGTTGGGGGCGGTTCAGGCCCAGGCGCTGCGCATTGGGTTCGTGAACACCGACCGTATTCTGCGGGAAGCCGATCTGGCCAAGTCGGCCCAGACCAAGCTGGAGCAGGAATTCTCGCGGCGCGAGAAAGACCTTCAAGGCCAGGCCACTCAGCTCAAGGCGGCTTCCGAGAAGTTTGAGCGTGAGGCCCCGACCATGGCCGAGTCCCAGCGTTTGAGCCGCCAACGCCAGTTGGTCGAACAAGACCGCGACTTCCAGCGCAAGCAGCGCGAATTCCAGGAGGACCTGACGCTGCGCAAGAACGAAGAGCTGCAACAGGTGCTGGAGCGGGCCAACCGGGTGATCAAGCAGGTGGCCGAGGCTGAGAAATACGACCTGATCTTGCAGGAAGCGGTCTACATCCATCCCAAGCACGACATCACCGACAAGGTGCTCAGCGGCTTGAACAGCGCCAAGTAAGGCAGCCGAGATGGTGTCCACCACGCTGGGCTGTATCACACAGGCCCTCGGTGGTCGCTTGTGTGGTGATGCTGAATTGAAGGTTGGGCGGCTGGCGCCGCTGGGTACTGCGCAGGTCAGCGATCTGGCTTTTGTGGCCCAAGCCCGATACGCCCACCAGATCGCGAGCACACAGGCCGGTGCACTGATCGTCTCGCCGGCGCTCGAAGTCCAGGCGGCCGAGCGAGGGGCCTGCATCGTCACCGACGACCCTTATCTGTATTTTGCCCGCTTGACCCAGTGGTGGCGTGCCAGGCATGCCGCTGCCCAGCAAGCCTCGGTACACGAAACGGCCAGCGTGCATTCGGATGCGGTGCTCGGTGATGGGGTGAGTGTTGAAGCCTTTGTGGTGATTGAGGCCGGTGCGCGCATCGGTGCGGGCGCGCGCATTGGAGCACACAGCGTGGTTGGTGCGGATGCCTGGGTCGGTGAACACACGCGGCTGTATCCCCGCGTGGTGCTCGGCGAGCGTTGCCGAGTGGGGCAGCGTTGCATCCTGCATGCGGGCGTGGTGATCGGCGCCGATGGTTTCGGTTTTGCGCCGCACCAGGGCCAATGGATCAAGATCGAGCAGCTGGGAGCGGTTCGTATCGGTGACGACGTCGAGATCGGTGCCAACACCTGTGTGGACCGTGGCGCGCTGGACGACACCGTGATTGAAAACGGCGTGAAGCTCGATAACCTCATTCAAATCGGTCACAACGTGCACATTGGCGCCCATTCGGCCATGGCCGGTTGTGTCGGTGTCGCGGGCAGCGCCACCATTGGTGCGCATTGCACCGTGGGCGGCGGAGCCATCGTGCTGGGGCACCTCACGCTCGCCGACCGCGTCAACATCTCGGCTGCAACCGTGGTCACCCGCTCCATTGGGCGCCCCGGTCACTACACCGGCATGTTTCCCATCGACGACAATGCCGCCTGGGAAAAGAATGCTGCTTCACTTAAACAACTGCACCGCCTGCGTGAACGCGTGCGGGTGCTGGAGCAATCGCTCCAAGCCGACACCTCAAAGACTGCCGAACCATGATGGACATCCACGAAATCCGAAAGCAACTGCCCCACCGTTATCCGTTCCTGCTGGTGGACCGGGTGATCGAGCTCGAAAAGGGCAAGTCCATCAAGGCGATCAAGAACGTCACGATCAACGAACCTTTTTTTGGTGGGCATTTCCCCAACCGGCCCGTCATGCCGGGTGTGCTCATGCTCGAAGCCATGGCCCAGGCCGCCGCCTTGCTGGCCTTTGACACAGCCGGTATCACCATGGATGACAAGACGGTGTATTACTTCGCCGGTATTGATGCAGCCCGCTTCAAGCGGCCGGTGGAGCCGGGCGATCAACTGGTGATGTCGGTTGTGCTGGACCGTGTTCGTGCGGGCATCTATAAATTCAAGGGCGTGATCCATGTGGGTACAGAGCTGGTCTGCGAGGCCGAGCTGATGTGCACCATGCGCCGCGTCGATTGATCGCGTTCGGAGCCCCTGGCGTGACAAACATCCATCCCACCGCCATCGTTGAAGCGGGCGCCGAGCTGGACAGCGGAGTCGAGGTTGGCCCTTACGCCGTGATCGGTGCCCACGTCAGGGTAGGTGCGGGCACCCGTATCGGCGCGCACTGCGTGATCGACGGCCGAACCACGATTGGGCAGGGCAACCACATCTTCCCGTTCAACTCCATTGGCGCCATTCCGCAAGACAAGAAATACGCCGGCGAACCGACCGAGCTGATCATCGGCGACCGCAACACCATCCGGGAATTCTGCACCTTCAACCTGGGTGTACCCGGCGCTGGCGGCGTCACACGCGTCGGTCATGACAACTGGATCATGGCTTACACCCATATTGCCCACGACTGTCGGGTAGACAACCACACCACGCTGGCCAACAACACGACGTTGGCCGGGCATGTGCACCTGGCCGACTGGGTCACCGTGGGCGGCCTGACGGGGATTCACCAGTTTGTTTCCGTGGGTGCCCATGCGATGGTCGGATTTTCCAGCGCGGTGTCCCAAGACGTGCCCCCCTTCATGCTGGTGGACGGCAATCCGCTGGCGGTTCGGGGCGTGAATGCGGTGGGCCTGCGCCGCCGCGATTTTTCAGCCGACCGGCTGCTGGCCATCAAGCGCATGCACAAGTTGCTCTACCGCCAGAACCTGACTCTCGAGCAAGCCAGGGCAGCGATCGCCGATCTGGCGCAAGCGCTGCCTGAGGCCAGCGCCGACGTGGCCATGATGAGCGCGTTTCTTGCAGCTTCCACGCGCGGTATCGCCCGCTGATCGATTTCCCACGCCACCCGATGCAGCAGCACCGTTTTGCCATGGTGGCAGGAGAAACCTCTGGCGATCTGCTAGCAGGCCTGCTGCTGCAAGGTCTCCAGTCGCGTTGGCCTGACCTGGTGGCACAGGGCATCGGTGGGCCGCGCATGGCACAACAGGGGTTTGAAGCTTGGTGGCCCAGCGAGAAGCTCGCGGTGCGTGGATACATGGAAGTGCTACCGAAACTCGCTGGCATCCTGGCGATTCGCAAGCGCTTGCGCCAGCGCCTGACCACCAGCGACCGACCAGAGCTTTTTATTGGCGTGGATGCCCCTGATTTCAACTTCGGCCTTGAAGCGGCGTTACGGCGCGAAGGGATTCGCACGGTGCATTTTGTCTGTCCTTCTTTCTGGGCCTGGC
>DAIOEI010000301.1:0-3533 GCA_036746335.1 Hydrogenophaga sp.
ATAGAGACAAGCTCACAGCAAAAGAAGTGATTTCAACCCAGAACGCCGCGGAACCGGTTTTGCCGGGCCGCCAGCGTTGCCCATTGGGGGTGTCGCGCACAGCGCGGCGCGGGGGGATCTTCGCTGTCTGGGGCGCCAGCGTTGCCCCCTGGAGGGGGTGACGCGCTGAAAGCGCGGCGCGGGGGTCAGCTGAAAAGCCGCCGCGCCTGCGGCGAGCCCGCAGCCAGGTCGCGGCTGTCGAGCGCGTCGTAGAGGTTTTCCAGGTCGTGGCCGATGCGGTCCATGGTCTCGGCGGGCAGTGGCTGGCCTGCGTCGTCGGTGACCAGGCCGTCCATGGCGCCGGCCAGCGCCGCCGCCACACTGCGCATGCGCACAAAAGGTTGCTTGCTGCGCGGCACATGCGTGACTTCCAGCGACAGCGACACCTCGCGCAAAGCGCTTTGCTCGGGGTCTTCGGCCATGGCGGCCTGGGCATCAAAAGCCAGACTGAGCACAGGCGCCTGCCCGGCGGTTTCGGCAGGCAACACCATGCGACCGGGCAAGGAGCCCGCGACAAAACCCACACGGGCGGCGTGTTGCGCCACAAAACCGGGGCTCCAGGCGCTGCGCCGCGCGCGCAGGGTGAAGCCCAGTTGTGCATCGTGACCGCTGGCAAACGCATCGAGCTCTCGGGCGCGGGCGACTTCGGCGCGCATTTCGGGAAAGTCGGGCGAGGCGCCCAGCGCGTCCGCAAAGGCCTGTGCCTTGACCACGAACTCGGAGAACTCGATGTCGTTGAGCGCGCCCGAGCGGTTGGCCAGTTGCACACCAGCTTGCAGGGCGCGGTAGCGCTCGCCGGGGCGGGGCGCCTCCCACTCGCTGCCGTTGTCGGGCAGGCCTTCAACGGCAAAAGGCTTGCTGCCCACGCGCCGCGTGCCGGGCAAAGCGGCGAGCACTGCGTCACCAGAAACCGGCTCGTCCAGCGCCAGGGGGGCGATGACGTCGATCAGCGCATCCAGCCCAGGGCGCTTTTCCGGAGCGGGCACCACGTGCCGCAAGGTCACAGGCACACCCGTTGGCTGGGTCTGTGGTGCTTGAGCCGAACTGGCCAAGGGCGCTGGCTCAGGAGGAGCAATGGCCTCCTCGGGTTCGGGCTGTTCAGCCAGCGGCGCGTCGAGCACCGGTTCGATGCGCTCGTGCAAGCGGGCAGCTTCGCTGGATGCCCCCGTTGGCAAGATGGAATCAACGGCCAGGCCATGCCCTGATGGCAGGGCCTCTTCGGGCTTGCGCGGTTCGCTGCGGCGGGTGACCCAGGCGTTGTAGGCCACCACACCGGCCAGCACGAGCCCTCCGATGATCGCCAGACTGATTTGCAAAGTGCTCATGGTTGTTGCGGTGGGGATGTTCAGATCAAGCGGAGGACAGCATGCCGGCGGCGGATTCCATGTCCACCGCCACGATGCGCGAAACGCCCTGCTCCTGCATGGTCACGCCGATCAGCTGCTCGGCCATTTCCATGGCAATTTTGTTGTGACTGATGAAAAGGAACTGCGTTCCCTTTTTGCTCATGCTGGTGACCAGTTTGGCGTAGCGCTCGGTGTTGGCGTCGTCCAGCGGCGCGTCCACCTCGTCGAGCAGGCAGAACGGCGCCGGGTTGAGCTGGAAAATGGCAAATACCAGGGCGATGGCGGTTAGAGCCTTTTCGCCGCCCGAGAGCAGGTGGATGGTCTGGTTTTTCTTGCCAGGGGGCTGCGCCATGACCTGCACACCCGCGTCCAGGATTTCTTCGCCGGTCATCACCAGCCGGGCATTGCCACCACCGAAGAGCTCGGGGAACATGCGCCCAAAGTGGCCGTTGACAGTCTCGAAGGTGCTGCCCAGCAGGTCGCGGGTTTCGGCGTCGATCTTCTTGATGGCGTCTTCCAGCGTGGTCATGGCCTCGACCAGGTCGGCCGACTGGGCGTCCAGAAACTGCTTGCGTTCGCGGGCGGCGGTCAGTTCGTCGAGCGCGGCCAGGTTCACTGCGCCCAGGGCCTGGATCTCACGGTGCAGCCGGTCGATTTCGCCTTGCAGTCCGGTCAGGCGCACGTTGCCCTCGGTGATGCTCTGGGCCACCGCGACCAGGTCGGCGTTTGCCTCGGCGAGCAACTGGCTATATTGCTCCACGCCCAGGCGCGCGGCCTGTTCCTTGAGCTGGAAGTCTGTGATGCGCTGGCGCAGCGGGTCCAGCTCGCGTTCAAACTTGAGACGGTGTTCATCGCTGGCGCGCAGCTTGGCGGTGAGCTCGTCGTACTGGCTGCGCAGCGCGCCCAGGGACTGCTCGCGTTCGAGCTTGACCGCCAGCACTTGCTGCAAACCGGCCTGGGCAGCTGCATCGCTCAGGCGCGAGAGTTCTTCGGTGGCACGCTGCGCCTCGTCGGCCAGGGAGCGCTCCTGCGCTGCTGCGGTGTCCAGTGAGCGCTGCAACTCGCCCTGGCGCGCCTGCAGGCTGCGCAGCGCAAAGGTGGCCTCTTGCGCCTGGCGCTCCAGGCTGCGCTGCTGCTCGCGTGCCTCATTGAGCTGGCGCTCGGCGGTGATCACCTGGTCGTCCAACTGGGCATGGCGCTCCTGGCTGTCGGCCAGTTGCATATCGAGTTCTTCAAAACGGCCTTCGGCCGTCACGCGGCGTTCCTGCAGCGCTTCGAGTTGGGCGTCCACCTCGGCCATGTCGGCGGCGATCTGCTCGCTGCGGGCGCGGGTCTGCTCGGCCAGTTGCGTCAGGCGCAGGGTTTCCACCTGCAGCTCGTGCGCTTTGCTGCGGGTTTCTGCAGCTTCGCGCCGGGCAGACACCAGGCGTTGCGAAGCCTCGGCGTAAGCGGCTTCGGCGCGCACCAGACTGGCACGTGTCTGATCGGCCATGAGGGCCTGGGCACGCAGTTGCTTGTCCAGGTGCTCGATCTCTTGCGCCCGGGCCAGCAGGCCGGCCTGCTCGCTGTCAGGCGCGTAAAAGCTGACACTGTGTGCACTGACCGCATGGCCGCTGGGCACATAAATCACCTCGCCGGGCTGCAAATGGGCACGGTGCGCCATGGCTTCTTCCAAGCTGGGTGCCGTCAGGCAGGCTTGCAGCCAGTCGGCCAGCAAAGCCTTCTGACCAGCATCACTCAGGCGCAGCCAGTCGGCCAGTGGCGTGAGGCTGCCACCAGCCTTCGCAGGCACCGCAGCGCTGACAGGGCTGTAAAAGGTGAGCTTGGCGGGCGGCGCGTCGTTGGCAAAGGCCCGAACCATTTCCAGCCGGGAAACTTCAAGCGCAGCGAGGCGCTCGCGCAGCGCGGCTTCTAGCGCGTTTTCCCATCCAGGCTCGATGTGCAAACGGCTCCACAGGCCTTGCAGGCTGTCCAGCCCGTGTTTGGCCAGCCATGGCAGAAGCCGGCCATCGGTACGGACTTTTTCCTGCAGCGCCTTGAGGGCCTCCAGCCGGGCCGACAGGTCGGCCTGCTTGGCAGACTCCAGGTTGACGGCCTGCTGCGCGCTGCGGCGCTGCTCGTCCAGATCCGGTACGGTTTCCTGCAGTT
>DAIOEI010000302.1:0-3532 GCA_036746335.1 Hydrogenophaga sp.
TGTTCACCCGTGGCGTGCTGCCCAACGGCCAACTCCGCCCACCCCGCAGCGAGGCCCCGGATCTGTATCAGGAAACGGCGATTGGGTGGATTCCGCGAAATTGGCGGCTTGTACAGGCTGGCGATGTGTGCTCCCTCATCACCAAAGGAACAACGCCCGCAGCACACGACATGTGGCAAGAGGGTGAGGGCATTCGCTTCCTCCGGGTAGACAACCTGACTTTTGACGGACATCTGGATTTCATGGCCAGCACCTTCAGGGTCTCCGTCGATACCCATATGGGGGCTCTAGCTCGGTCCAGGTGCTTGCCAGGCGATGTGCTCACAAACATCGTTGGCCCGCCACTTGGTAAGGTTGGGCTCGTCACCACTGAAACCGGCGAACTCAACATCAACCAAGCCATCGCGGTTTTTCGTCCGAAAGAATCCCTGCTTTCGCGATTCCTCTTGAGCTGGTTGACAACCGATACTGTCAAGCGTTGGTTTTTGCAGCGTGCAAAGCAGACATCGGGTCAAGTCAACTTGACCTTGGGCATGTGCCAATCAATGCCCGTCCCGGCCATGCCGCTCAATGAACAGGGACGGATTCTTGCCCGTATTCAAAGCAACGAACGCCTTATACAAGCGGAAAAGTCACGACTTCAGCAACTGAGTGAACAAAAACTCGGCCTCATGCAAGACTTGCTCACTGGCAAAGTCGCGGTCACCGTCCCGCCTGAACACACCGAGGCCCCAGCGTGATCACCTATTGCCAAGGCAATCTGCTCAATGCCGACGTGGATGCCCTCGTCAACGCGGTCAACACCGTAGGCGTGATGGGCAAGGGCATTGCGCTGGCGTTCAAGCAACGCTTCCCGGCCAATTACCAAGCCTACGCCGCAGCCTGTCAGCGCGGCGAAGTGCAAACCGGGCGCATGTTCATCACCGAAACGCCCGCACTGCTGGGGCCGCGCTGGATCGTCAACTTTCCCACCAAACAGCACTGGCGCGACCCTTCGCGGCTGGAGTGGGTGCGCAGCGGCCTGCAAGACCTGCGGCGTTTTCTGCTGGATGTCCATGTGGCCTCTGTGGCACTGCCCGCGCTGGGCTCTGGGCTGGGTGGCCTGAGCTGGCCAATGGTACGGGCCGAAATGGAGGCTGCCCTGGCGGACTTGGCCGCTGACATTCGTGTGTACGAACCACTGGCGACGGACTGCGCTCGCTCCCCGAGCACCTGACCACACCGAAAGCTGCGGATTCGGTACATTTGCAACGAAGTAACAGCATCTGAATACATATCAAGGAGGAGAACGCATGCCAACAGTCACCATCCCGGCTTGGTCACCCCAAGGGGTTCTGCCGCCGATCAACCCGCTGAATACCACCAGCTTTGACCGGTCCCCGTACAACGTTGAACTCTTGGATTTGGTGATGCGTTTCGCCACATCGCAGACGCGCTGCCAGATCCTGCAAGGGTTTCTGACCTACCGAAGTGAGCTGCACGCAATGGGCTTGCAGCAAGGTTTTCAGTGGATTGACGGCAGCTTCGCTGAACACGTCGAAATGCTGGAGCAACGTCCACCCAAAGACGTGGATGTGGTGTCATTCGTACATATTCCTGCTGGCTTCAACCCCACGCCAGCACAGGAACAAGTGCTCGACCATGACCACGCCAAAGCAACGTTTCTGGTCGACGCATATTTTGTTGAAGTGAATCTGTTGCCGCCAGACAATCTGATCAAACAGTCTGCCTATTGGTACAGCATGTGGTCTCACAGACGGAATCAAGCTTGGAAAGGCTATCTTCAGGTGGACCTGTCCCCCATCAGTGATGTGGAAACTCAAAATTGGCTATCTGCCCACATAGCAGGAGGTGTAGCGCCATGATCACCATCGAACATCAACAACTTCTGGCAGAAAAAAGCTTCCTAGACAGGGATCTCTCAGAAACGCCCACCAGAGCTTTGTTGACACGGCGAAGCCTTGAAGCTCGTCTGCGCAAAGTGGAAGCAGCGATTGCGGCCATGGCTCAGGCGGGCACTCCGCCCGCCCGAGCAATATTGACCTTCAACGGGCTACCCGTGGTGGGAAGCCACGGCATATTTGCTGACTTCGGTATGAAGGCGATGAACAGTTTCACCGAAGCTGTAGCAGCCATGGCGGCATCTCTGACAGCGCCGCTTGCGCTGAAGGGGCCAATTCCCAATCGTGACCAAAACCAACTGTTGATCACGAACACCGCTTTGGGTTCGTTCGGGTTTGAGCTGGAGGAGTACCGGCCACAACAGCTGTCCATCACAGCGGACAGCCCCGTAGCGATTGCACTGGAACGCATGCGTAGCTTGTTGCAGAGCACGCAAGGCAGCGACGAAGAGCTGGCCGATGTGGCCTCTGAAACGGATCAGCGTGCGCTGGAAAAGGTGCGCGCGTTCCTCAAGGTGCTCGCAGAAAGCGAAGCCGTTTGTGCTTTGCAATACGACGGCGCGGTTGTGCGGTTTCAAGACGTGGGGCAGGTTCGCCAGAGCTTGGCCCGTCTGGAGGCTGACAACCTGCACGAGCGGCATGAAACGCTGCTTGGCCTCTTCGAAGGTTCTTTGCCCAACGCAAGAACCTTCGAATTCAAGTTGGACAGCGATGGACAAATCATTCGCGGCAAGATCGCCCCAACCGTGCAGAACGTCGAATTAATCAACAAGCACCTGCAAACCCGCGTGCAGATCCCGGTGACCATCACCCAAGTGGGCAATGGCCGCCCCCGTTACGTGCTGACGCAGTTACCCGATTGGCCGTCAGCTCTGACTGCGGAATGAGCGAATACACCGAAGTCGAACGCCCCTTCCTGGACCAACTGGCCGCCCAGGGCTGGACGGTGATTGATCAGGGCCAGGGCGTGCCGCAAAACCCAGCGGCCAGCCTGCGCCAGCACTTTCGCCAGACCTTGCTGCCCGGTGTGTTTGACGAAGCGGTGCGCGCCATCAACACCACGCCCAGCGGCGAGCCCTGGCTGACCGCGCAGCAACTGGACGAGCTGCGCACCCAGCTCACCCGCCACCCCAACCGCACGCTGCTGGAGGCCAACGAGGCGGTGCAGGCGCTGCTGTTCAAGGCGCAGACCGACCGCAACGAGCTGACGGGCGAGGCCGACCCGGTGGTGCGGCTGGTGGACTTTCACACGCCCGAGAACAACCGGTTTCACGCCATTAACCAGTTTCGGGTGGACACGCCGGGCTGTGTGAAGCCGTTCATCATCCCGGACATCGTGCTGTGTGTGAACGGTATTCCGCTGGCGGTGGTGGAGTGCAAAAAGGGCTCTGAAACCTGCGCCAACCCGATGCAAGAGGCGTTTGTGCAGTTGCAGCGCTACATGCGCCGCCGCCCCGAAACCGAAGCCGCCGGGCTGAAAGAGGGCGAACCCCGGCTGTTTCACAGCAACCTGCTGCTGGTGCGCACCAGCGGCACGCTGGCCGACTTTGGCACCATCACCTCGGGCGACGAGCACTTTTACGCCTGGAAAACGCTGTACCCGCAAGACGACGCGGCACGGGCTGGCCTGA
>DAIOEI010000303.1:0-3492 GCA_036746335.1 Hydrogenophaga sp.
GAAAGTCCACCAACAGGCCCGAGCCCACGGGTTTGACCTGCCGCGCCAGCGCACGCACAGACTGGGTGAGCGACTGGTCAATTGCTTTTTCGGCGTACGACAAGGCGATGCGGTAAGCCAGCAGCCCGCCGCCCGCCCAGAGGACCAGTTGCGGCACCAGCAGCCACAGCAACAACTGGCGACGCAGCGACAGGCGGGTGGTGGTGTTCACGGCTGAAGGCAGCGGGAGCCGCTTTTGAGGGCTGCTGTTTCCAACGCGCTCGCCTCAGGCGGGGGTGCGTTCGAGCAGGTAGCCCAGGCCGCGCACGTTGCGGATGCTCAGGGGTGCGCCCACCAGCTTGCGGCGCAAGCGATGCACATACACCTCCAGGGCGTTGGAGGCCTGACCGGAGGTCTCGGTCGGATCGGCCTGCCAGGCGCTGAGCACGTCTTCGCGGCCCACCACTTTGCCCATGTGACGCAGCAGCAAGTCCAGCAAAACCCATTCGCGTTGCGTCAGGTCGATGGCCGTCTCGCCCAGCCAGGCGCGTTGCAGATCGGGGTCCAGCCTCAATAGGCCATGCCCCGTTCCAGGGGCGGCAGACTGTGCGCCAAAGGCAGGGAGATTGGCGCGTCGCAGCATGGAGTGCAGCCGGGCCAGCAGCTCGTCGCGGTTGAAGGGCTTGGTGAGGTAGTCGTCGGCGCCGGCGTTGAGCCCTTGCACCCGGTCTTCAATGCCGTCGCGAGCGGTGAGGATCAGCACTGGCAGGGCGGGCAGGCGCTGACGCAACTGCCGCAACACCGTCAGGCCATCCACCTTGGGCAGCCCGAGGTCCAGCACCAGGCCGTCAAAGACGGGTGCCTCCAACAAGGCCAGCGCCTGTTCACCGTCTTCTGCCGTGGTGACCTGGTGGCCTGCCTGGCCGAGCTGAGCGCCCAGGCCATCGCGCAGGAGTTCGTCGTCTTCCACAATCAGCCAATGTGCCATGGCAGGATTATCCGGTGCTTGAACCGTTGTCCAGCACCTGCGCCACCGCCTGTGTGCGGGCCTGCGCGATCGCCTGGGCGATGCGCCAGCCCAGTGCAGCGCTGTCCCGGGTTTCTGAGGGCGTCTCTTGGGTGTTGCGCCGGGTGATTTCACTGGCCAGCGGCGCCGTCTCCACCGACCGGGCTGCGGACAGCGCCAGCCACAGCCGTTCGCGCTGCAGGTAGGGGCTTTCGGCAAATCCCAGACGCCCCCGGGCATCGCATTCGCAGGCCAGCAACACCTCGGCAAACCGCTCCGGGCGGCGGATCGCGTCGCAACGCTCGAGCAGCCTGAGCGTGGCGCTGGCATTGAAGTCGGTGCTGCGGTGGATGTTGCCGTGTTCGCGCGCGACCACATCGGCCAGTTCGCGGCTTTCGCGTGGCACCCGCCAGCGCTCGCAGACCCCCTGGAGCAGCCGGGCGCTGCGCTCTTCGTGGCCGATGTGGCGCGGCAACACGTCGGCCGGTGTGGTGCCTTTGCCCAGGTCGTGGCAGAGGCAGGCAAACCGCACCGGCAGGCTGGCGCCCAGTCGTGCGCTCATGTCCAGCACCATCATCAGGTGCACGCCGGTGTCCACTTCCGGGTGGTAGTCGGCGCGCTGCGGCACGCCCCACAGCCGATGGACTTCGGGCAGCAGGCGTTCCAGCGCCCCGCAGTCGCGCAGCACCTCGAACATGCGGCTGGGCCGGTGCTCCATGAGGCCGCGCGCCAGCTCCTGCCAGACGCGCTCGGGCACCAGGTGGTCCACCTCGCCGGCCTCCACCATCTGCGCCATCAAGTCGCGGGTTTCGGGGGCGATGCTGAAGTCGGCGAAGCGGGCGGCAAAACGCGCCAGCCGCAGGATGCGCACCGGGTCTTCGGCAAACGCGCCGGTGACATGGCGCAACACCTTCTGCTGCAGGTCGCGCAGGCCACCGTGGGGGTCGATCAGGGTTGCGCTGGCCGGGTCTTGTGCACCGTCGGCGGCCACGGCCATCGCGTTGATGGTCAGGTCGCGGCGCGCCAGATCTTCTTCCAGCGTGACCGTCGGGTCGGTCTGAAAGGCAAAGCCGTGGTAGCCCGGTGCGGTCTTGCGTTCGGTGCGGGCGAGGGCGTATTCCTCTCGGGACTTCGGGTGCAGAAACACCGGGAAGTCCCTGCCCACGGGCAGATAGCCCTGTCCGGCCATGGCTTCGGGCGTGGTACCCACCACCACCCAGTCGCGGTCGGTATGCGCTGCCGGCGGGCAGTTGTGCTGCTTCGCCAGCCAAGCGTCTCTGACCGCACCACCCACCAGGTAAATCTGCATGCAGCGAGTTTAGGGGAAGGCGCCCTGTGAAGTGAGGGTACGAGGCCCAGGGCAGGGGGTGTGCTCGGGTAGAGCCGCGCTCTCAGCGTCCCAGCCGGTAGGGTTCCTCGAAGTCCAGAAAGTCGTGCTCCTGCAGAGCCGCTTGTATCCAGGCTTGAACGCCGGGCAAGGCGGTGACACGGCTGACGTAGGCCTGCAGGTCGGCGGGCAGGGGCAGGCCGTAGGTGTTCAGGCGCATGCAGACCGGCGCAAAGTAGGCGTCGGCAATCGAGAAGCGGCCAAAGAGCAGGGGTTCGCTGCCGTCGGGCATGCGCGCGGGCTGTGCGGCCAGCAGTTCGCCCCAGAGGCCACAAAGGCGGGCCATGTCGGCGCGCACGCCTGGCTGGTCGCGCCAGATCAGGCGGCCGATGTCGGGCAGGGTCGCTTCGATGTTCATGGGGCAGTGCTGGCGCAGGGCACCAAAGCCGCTGTGCATTTCGGCGCAGACGCTGCGAGCCCGGGCGCGGGCCTGCGGGTCAGTGGGCCAAAGTGATTTTTCAGGGAAGCGCTCGGCCAGGTATTCGGCAATGGCCAGCGTGTCCCAGACCACAAAACCACCATCCACCAACACCGGTACCTTGCCGACCGGGTTGACGCCTTGCAGGCGTTTCTTGAACTGCGAACCCGCATCGAACGAATCGAAGCGGAGCATCACTTCTTCGAACGGGATACCGGCCTGGGTCAGCAAGACCCAGGGCCGCATGGACCAGGACGAGTAGTTTTTGTTGCCGATATAAAGTTGCAAAGCCATGGAAATCTCCGGAAGTGTGGCGCCATGGTAAGGCGGTCATCACCGGGGATTGATGCCAAAAATGGGGCGCATTGATTCGCGCACAACCGCCACCGAGCCCTCTCAGGGGTTCCGCACCTCGCAGCAAGAAGGCCGCTCAGGCGTACTTTTCAAGAATGCGGGTGGAGCGCTCCACCTCACGGAACGCGGCATCTTCGGAGTCTGACACCGACACCGCTTCCATGACCGAGCAAGCCATCATGCGGTAGAAGGCCTTGTCCATGGCTTTGCGGGCAGCAGACATTTGCTGCGCCACGTCTTCACAGGGTCGACCGTTTTCGACCATGTCGATCAGGCCCCGCACCTGACCTTCGATCCGCTTGAGGCGGTTGACCACGTCGCGCTGGTGTTCCGATCGATAGGTGGACG
>DAIOEI010000304.1:0-3483 GCA_036746335.1 Hydrogenophaga sp.
AACAGCACCCGCCCCGGGTTCAGCAGGTTCTGCGGGTCCAGCGCCTGTTTGATCTGGTGCATCAGCGCCAGGGCGACCGGGTCTTTGTAGTGGGGCAAGGTGTGGGCCTTGAGGCTGCCCACGCCATGCTCGGCGCTGATGGAGCCGCCAAAGCGCTGGACCTGGTCAAACACCAGGGTGTTCACCCGCTCCTCTTGCTCTTGCAGGAAGCTGGCCGGGTCGCCCTCGACGGGCGCCTGCACGTTGTAGTGCAGGTTGCCGTCGCCCAGGTGGCCAAAGTTGACCAGGCGCACACCGGGGATCTCGCGGGCCAGCAGGGCGTCGGTTTCGGTGCAGAAGGCCGGGATCTGGGAGACGGGCAGGCTGATGTCGTGTTTGATGTTCAGGCCTTCTTCGGCCTGCGCCAGCGAAATGCTCTCACGGATGTGCCAGAGGGCGCGGGCCTGCTGCAGGCTCTCGGCCACCACCGCATCGCTCACATGCCCCTGCTCAAAGGCGGTTTCCAGCAGTCGCTCGAACTGGGCGCGGGCATGGCTCTCGGACTCGTTGTCGCTGTTTTCCAATAAAACACAAAAGGGGTGTTCGGCCCAGAGGGGCACCCGCAACTGCGCGAAGTGTTTATCCACCAGGCTCAGCGCAAACTGGCCCATCACTTCAAAACCGGTCAGGCCCGCGCCCAGGTGCTGGTGGGCCAGACCGAGCAGTTGCACGGCGGCCCCCAGGCTGGGCACGGCGGCCCAGGCGGTGAGCCGGGCGGCGGGCTGGGGGTGGAGCTTGAGGGTGGCGGCGGTGATGATGCCCAGCGTGCCCTCGCTGCCGACAAACAGGTCGCGCAGGTCGTAACCAGTGTTGTCTTTGCGCAGGCCACTCAGGCCGTGCAAGACCTCGCCCTGCGCGGTCACTACCTCCAGGCCCAGGCAGAGGTCACGCGCGTTGCCGTAGCGCACCACCTGCGTGCCCCCCGCGTTGGTGGACAGGTTGCCGCCGATGGTGCAACTGCCCTCGGCCGCCAGGCTCAGCGGAAACAAAAATCCGGCGCGCTCGGCGGTTTCCTGCACCGCCTGCAACACGGCGCCGGCTTCCACCGTCAGGGTGAGGTTGGCGGTGTCGAGGGCGCGCACCGCGCTCATGCGCGTGAGGCTGAGCACCACCTGGTTGCCGCTGTCATCGGGCACGGACCCGACCACCAGGCCGGTGTTGCCGCCCTGGGGCACCAGGCTGACTCCCGCCTGCGCGCAGGCCTTGACCACGGCAGCCACCTCGGCGGTGTGGCCGGGCCGCACCACGGCCAGGGCGCGGCCCCGGTGGCGCTTGCGCCAATCTTGCTCCCAGGCGCTGAGGTCGGCGCCCGGGTCTTCGTGGGTCATTACATGGGCCTGGCCCACCAGGCTGCGCAGCATGTCCAGCAGAACGGCGTGGCTCGGTGTGGTCATGGGCGGGGTGCGTTGGACGTGCTGGAAGCGGACGGCGTGCTCGGGGCCGTCTGGGGCGGCTCAGCATCGGCAGCCGCCGAGGGTGGCACCGGTGCCACCGGGTCGGCCGCCGCGCCAATGGCGGCCGCATGGCGCAGCTTGTCGGCCTCAATGGCTTCTTTGCCCGCAGCCTTCAGGCGGATGCGCACGTGCAGCGCGCAGGCCACAAACAGCAGCACACACAGCAGGGTTTCCACCCCGGCGAGGACAGCCGAGAGCCCGCTGTCGGAGGTGGCGCGCACCACACCTTCGGTGAAATACACCCAGATCAGCAGGCTGAGCCAGCGGTAGGTGTACATGCGGTTCTTCAGCAAACCGGGCAGGGGAATGAGCAGCGGCAGCGCCTTGAGCGCCAGCCAGGAGCCGCCCGGGCGCAGCGGCGCCAGCCAGAGTTCCCAGGCCAGGCTGAGCACGATCAGCGCCAGCAGGCTGCCCACCGCCAGCCAGCGGGTGGCGGCAATGGCGGAGGCGGCTGGGTGGGGGGTGGGGGCGGTGGATGTCGTCACGAAGATGGATGAAGCGGTGGGCGAGGGCGGCAGCCCCGGGTGGCTCCCAGCGGTGCCAGTGGCATGATACTGGCATGACTCTGACCGAGCGCCTGCGTGCGCTGGAATCCCTGACCCGAGCTCTCTGGCACGACCTGTTGCGCTTTCCCTGGCGCAACACGGCGCTGACGTTGCGCGAACGCTTTCGGGAAGACCGGCTGGGCGTGACCGCCTCCAGCCTCACGTTCACCACGCTGATCTCCCTGGTGCCGCTGTTCACCGTGGCGCTGGCCGTCTTCAGCGCCTTCCCCATGTTCGACCGCCTGCAACTGAACCTTCAGGAATGGCTGGTGGGCAGCATGGTGCCCCAGGGCATTGCGCGCCCGGTGCTGGAGTACCTGACCCAGTTCGCGGCCAAAGCCGGGCAGATGGGCTGGACCGGCGCGCTGGCGTTTTTGGGCACGGCGCTGGCCCTGGTGCTCACCATTGACCGCAAGCTCAACGACATCTGGCGCGTGCGCCGCAGCCGGGGGCTCACGCAGCGGGTGCTCGTGTATTGGGCGGTGCTGACGCTGGGTCCGCTCGCGCTGGCGCTCAGCCTGAGCTTTTCCACCTACCTGCTGGGTGCTTCGCGCGGCCTGGTGGGTGGCATGGGCGGCGGTTTGCAACTGACACTCCAAGCCCTGCAGTTCCTGCTGCTGGCCGGTGGCATGGCAGCGCTTTACCGCTATGTGCCCAACACCCTGGTGCGCTGGTCACACGCGTGGCTCGGTGGCCTGTTTGTGGCGGCGGGCTTCGAGCTGGGCAAGAAGCTGCTGGCCTGGTACCTGGCCGAAGTGCCCACCTACTCGGTGGTGTATGGCACCTTTGCCACGCTGCCCATCCTGCTGGTCTGGATGTACCTGGCCTGGGTGATTGTGTTGCTGGGTGCGGTGGTGGCGGCTTACCTGCCCAGCCTGCTCTCGGGCATTGCCCGGCGCGGCGACACGCCGGGCTGGCATTTCCAGCTCGCGCTGGAGCTGCTGGGCGAGTTGCAGCGCAGCGCCGCCAGCGGCCAGCCGGGCCTGAGCCTGGTCGAACTGGCGCAGCGCCTGCGGGTGGACCCGCTGCAACTCGAAGAGGCCAGCGGCACGCTGGCCGCCATGGACTGGGTGGGCCGCCTGGACGAGACCGATGGCCGCTATGTGCTGCTGGTCGAGCCCGCCAATACTTCCCTGGCCCCGCTGGCCGAGCGCTTGTTGCTGGCCCGCAAGGGCAGCACGCAGGCGTTTTGGGGTGCCGGGGGGTGGGAGGGGTTGACGCTGGCGCAGGCGCTGGAGGCGCCGACAGTGGCTTGATTACCCGAAACTGAACGGCGCGCGCAGAAACCCCCGAAACCTCGCCCGCCCACCGCGCACCGGCGGCGCACTGAGTTCAAAGCGCGGGAAGCGCTGCAGGAAACGCCCGATGGCGATGCGGCCCTCCAGCCGCGCCAGGCTCAGGCCCGCGCACTGGTGGATTCCGAAACCGAAGGCGAGGTGCTTGTT
>DAIOEI010000305.1:0-3483 GCA_036746335.1 Hydrogenophaga sp.
TGATGCGCGTCACGCCCTGCTTCTGCCAGAACTTCACCGCCGCGCTGTTGGTGGTATTGGCCTGCACCGAGAGGTGGATCGGCACCTCGGGCCAGAGGCCTTTTTCCATCTGCTCGCGTACCAGCATGATCAGTCCGGCGTCGGCCATGATGATGGCGTCGGGCTTGAGCTCGATCACGGGTTGCAGGTCGCGCAGGTAGGTGCGCAGCTTGTCGTTGTGGGCGATCAGGTTGCTGGTGACAAAGAACTTCTTGCCGCGCTGGTGCGCCTCGGCAATGCCCTGGGCAATCTGCTCCAGCCGGAACTCGTTGTTGCGCGCACGCAGGCTGTAGCGCGGCTGGCCGGCGTAAACGGCGTCGGCGCCAAAGTCGTAGGCGGCGCGCATGCGTTGCAGCGTACCGGCGGGCAAAAGGAGTTCGGGTGATTTCATGGTGAACCTGCAAGAGCGGGGTGGTATTGTCCCGGAAGCAGCCGCTTTGACCAAACCGTGTGGTCAAACCCGGCTGGACGGTGCTTTAGCCTCCGCTCATTTCAGGCCCATGCAGCTGGCGTAGAAGGTGGTCGTGGCGGGCCAGTCGGAAAACACGCCGATCACGCCCACGTCTTGCGCCAGCGTGTGCAGCACTTCATACACATCGCCCTCGCGCTGCACCATGCCGCCCAGCGTCTGGAAGTACCAGCCTGGGCGCCCGTCGGCCAGGCGGCCCGAGCGCTCCAGCGTCCAGGTGATCAGTTGCAGCCCGGCGGCTTGCGCATCGCGCGCCGCCCGCGACGGCACGCTACGCCCGCCCTCGGCCGCCAGCAGCGCAAACAGCGGCGGTGCCCAGATGCGCACGCCCTGCGCCCGGTAGGCCTGCAGCGTGGCGCGGTCGGGCAGGGCAGAGGGCGTGCCTGCCCCGTTGAGCAGCACCGCCTGGCGGCCAAAGGCCGGTTCGTTCTGCACCCAGTACAAGACGTCGTCCAGGTGAAATGATTGCGCAAACACCTGCTCGGGCGCCACGCCCGCCTGCTGGTATTCGTGCACCAGCGCCTGCGCATAGGCCTGCTGCGTGAACCCCTCAAACGGCATCGGCACCACCGGCCGCTTGAGTTCAGGCGCCATCTTCACGCCCAAGCGCTGAAACAGCGCGATGCTCTCGGCGTGGGTCATCAGCGTGCCGCTGCCCGGGCCGGCGTAGAGATCGGTGCGCCAGGGCGCCGTACCCGCCACGAACTGCGCTGGTGTCTGTGCAGCGGGGTTGAACCCGTCCATCTTGCCGCGCAGCGTTTTGAACTCCGCCAGCGTGAGGTCGCTCGTGCGGCACTCGGCCCGCGCAGGCTTGAGCACTTCGCCGCCCCCGCCAAGCACCGCAGGCTCAAACGCTTGTGTGCAGCGCGCCGCCAGCGGCGTGAGCAGGATGTTGGTGGTGGTGTGCAGATCGTTCTGCGCATGGCGGCAGACCAGCGCCTTGTCCCGCGTGAAGGTCACGTCGCACTCGATCACGCCCGCGCCCATGCGCGCCGCCGCCAGGTAAGACTCCCGCGTATGCTCCGGAAACTGCAGCGGCGCGCCCCGGTGGCCGATAGAGAAGCCGCTGGGCCGAAAGCGGCCCTCGGCCGCACAGGCCAACAGGCGCTGTTTCAGCGGCCCCTCGGTCATGTCGTCCAGCAGGAAAAATGGACGTGCCCCGAGTTGCACCGGCATACCTGGCGTGGATGCGTTGGGCTGCGGTGACCCTGGCTGGGCCAGAGCAGGCCACACGGCCAGCAAAAGCGCGGCCAGTGAAAGACGAGGAAAAAGGTGCAAG
Organism: Hydrogenophaga sp.; assembly: GCA_036746335.1. Taxonomy (GTDB): domain Bacteria; phylum Pseudomonadota; class Gammaproteobacteria; order Burkholderiales; family Burkholderiaceae_C; genus Hydrogenophaga. Next base: position 1,788 of record DAIOEI010000305.1, read on the forward strand.
CGCATCAACAAAGCCCTCCAACGGATGTCAAACTGCATGATCGGTGATGCGGCCAGGCCCTGGGCTCTTTTACCCCCGCCTCCCGGTCGGGAAAGCCCACCCGCCCAGAATGTCCGTGAGCGTAAACACTTCCCGCCCACCCCGGGCATGCTGCGTGGCTTGAGTCCACGGCCACATCGCGGCATCATGGGGTCAACGCGCCTGGCCGGGCGCGACAGGAGCCATGATGCGAAAACCGGTGTTTTACAGCCGCAGTGCCCGCAGCCAGGCAGGGGCGGTGGACAGTGTGCCCGCCCATCCGCTTTCGGACATCGCAGAACCGGGCCCTACGGCTTCTCACTCCCCGCATGCTCCTCGGCGCTGGCGCGAGATTCTGGGTCAAGCATCTTCAAGCCCGATTGTGATGTGGGCGGGCATGGCGCTGTTGGCAGCCCTGCTTCTGGCCAGCCAATGGCAGCGCAGCGGCTTGGCCGGCAGTTCACTCACGCAGAAAGACATTGACGCAGCGGTGCTGCGCACCCTGACTACCCAGACGCTGCCGTCGGCGGCTGCGCGTGCAGCGGAAGTGGTGCGCCCCTCGGTTGTGCGGGTGGTGTCGCTGGACAAAAATGCGCAGGGCGAAGACGAAGAGAACGGTGTGGGTACTGGTGTGGTGATCGTGGACACCGGCGTGATCCTGACCAACCTGCATGTGGTGCAGGGCGCGCGCAAGCTGCGTGTGGTGTTTGCAGACGGTACGGAGTCGGAGGCGAGCATCACCGGCGCTCAGCCGGAACAGGACTTGGCGGTGTTGCAGGCACACGAAATTCCGGACGACCTGAGCGCCGCCACCATGCGCGGCACGGGCGACCTGCTGCCCGGTGACAACGTGGTGGCCGTAGGGTTCCCGTTTGGTATCGGCCCTTCGGTTTCGGCCGGTGTGGTGTCGGGCCTGGGTCGTTCGTTCCGCTCGCCCGAGGGCGAACAGGAAATTGGCAACCTGATCCAGTTTGATGCAGCGGCCAACCCGGGCAACTCGGGCGGGCCGCTGGTGACCATGGCGGGTGAGGTGGTGGGTATCGTGACCGGTATTCTCAATCCCACCAGCCACCGCACCTTCGTGGGCATTGGTTTTGCCGTGCCGATTGAAAGCGCGGCCGGCGCGGTCGGCCTTCCTCCGTTCTGAACCCAGGAGTCTTCATGAGTGAACACAATGCCCCCGAAACCGCGCAGTTGATGGAGCAAATTCTGTACGAGGTCAAGCGCGTGGTGGTTGGTCAGGACCGCTTTCTGGAGCGGGTGATGGTGGCCATGCTGGCGCAGGGGCATTTGCTGGTGGAGGGTGTGCCGGGCCTGGCCAAAACGCTGACGGTGAAGACCCTGGCTGATGTGGTGCAGGGGCGCTTTCGCCGCATCCAGTTCACGCCCGACTTGGTGCCGGCCGATCTGGTGGGCACGCGCATCTACAACCAGAAAACCGGCGACTTCAGCACCGCGCTCGGCCCGGTGTTTGCCAACCTGCTGCTGGCCGACGAGATCAATCGTGCGCCCGCCAAGGTGCAAAGTGCGCTGCTGGAGGTGATGCAGGAGCGGCAGGTGACGATTGCGGGCGAGTCGCACCCGGTGCCTCGCCCCTTCCTGGTGATGGCGACCCAAAACCCGATCGAGACCGAGGGCACCTACCCGCTGCCCGAGGCGCAGGTGGACCGCTTCATGA
>DAIOEI010000306.1:0-3482 GCA_036746335.1 Hydrogenophaga sp.
ACCAGCGCAAAGATCAGCGCAGATTGTCCAACCATAAAAGTACTCCTGCTCGTTTCGCGTTTGACTTGGAGGGGGCAACGCTGAGAGGGAGGCCCCCGCTGCGTTGCTTCCTCGCGTCCGTCGCGCACCGGTTCCAGGGCGGGGCAGGGCGATTGGCCAACGCTCCAAATGTAGCGGGAATTCATGCGTCTGCGAACGGGGGGCGGCCGGTCTGTCAGCCAGGAATCAGTAAAATCAGGGTTAATCTCTAGCGTCTGCGCCTTGGTGCAGTGCCTCTTGGTCTGGTGCGTGACACGAAGCGGTCAGTGCCGGTGTCTGGTTTCCTCAACTCTCAGAAAAACCCCATGTCTCTCGACAACGTCACCCCCGGCGACAAGATTCCCGAATCGTTCAACGTCATCATCGAGATCCCCATGAACGGCGATCCGATCAAGTACGAAGTGGACAAGGCATCTGGCGCGATCTTTGTGGATCGCTTCATGAACACCGCCATGCACTACCCGACCAACTACGGTTATGTGCCCAAGACCATCGCCGGCGATGGCGACCCGGTGGACGTGCTGGTGATCACACCGGTGCCGCTGATGCCTGGCGTCGTGGTGCCTTGCCGCGCCATCGGTATCTTGAAGATGACCGACGAGGCGGGTGAAGATGGCAAGGTGCTTGCCGTGCCGACCAACAAAATCCTCTCGCTCTACAGCCGCTGGAACAAGCCGGAAGATCTGAACCCGATGCGCCTGAAGGCGATCGAGCATTTCTTTGAACACTACAAAGACCTCGAAGCCGGCAAGTGGGTCAAAGTGGGTGGCTGGGAAGGCCCGGACGCCGCCCACAAGGAAATCATGGACGGCATTGCGGCCTACAACAAGGCCGAAGACTGATCTTCGCTACCGATGCATCAAAAGGGCCTGCCGGGATGAACCGGCAGGCCCTTTTTGCTGCTGGAGACCGGCTGGCGCTCAGGACTGTGGGGCGTCAATATCGCCGCGGTATTCAATCTTGCCGCGCACACGTGCACGCGGATGCATGTCGATCAATTCGTCGTAGCTGGCGTCACCGATCAGGGTTGCCGATCCGGTGATTTCCAGCGCCTTGCGGGCGATCACGGTGCCAATGACCTTACCTTCAATGAACACATAGTCGGCCTCCAGCCGGGTGTTTTCGATCACGCCGGTGGCGCCTACATGCAGAGTACCGCCGGTTTCAAAGGTGATGTTGCCCTTGAGCAATCCATCGACCTTGATGCCCTGGTCACGGGTGGTGTGGAAATTGCCGTCGAACACGGCGCCCTCGGCGATCAGGCTGGTGATGGCTGAAAGGCGATCAGATGGGACGAGGCGGGTGGTGGCTGGGCTGTTCATGGGATCAAGGCTCCTTGCTGTGCAACCAGTTTTCAGGTTTGAGTTTCGGGACGAAAGTGGAATCCGGGGCTGACGCTTCGCCCGCTACCGGTGAAACCGGTGTTGCCAAGGCAGCCGCATTGAAGTTGCGCTCCAGCCGCAGCTCTGCTGCCGGCGTCTGCGGTGCTTCTGGCAAGGGGGCCAGGGGTTCCGTGGGGGCGGGCGTTGCTGGCGCAGGCGTGCTCATGCCGACGGCAGGCGCTGGGTCGGGGCTGAAGGTGGCAGACCCGGCGCGTGTAGCCTCGGGCGTGGTGCGCCACATGGGCAGCAAGAGGTAGCCCAGCGCAAACAAGGTGACTACGCCTCCCGAAATCTGCAACGCATAGCGTTGTAGACCCCAAAGCGTCCATCGGAACCACAAGCGTCTTTTGGACACCCAGCGGTCGCGGCGCCAACTGCTGCGCAACGCGGCCACCCGCAAGGCCTCCGATGAGGGCACCGGAGCCGCTGCGGGCGGGATGTAGCTGCGTCGAGATCTCAGCCACGGCATGGGAGGCGTCAGGCCGCGTTTTTGGGTGCAGCCACACGCTCGAGCGTCGCATTGAGGTCCGCGCCATTGACTTGGATGCGACCGTAGCGCACCAGGCCATGAACACTGGCCGTATCGTGCAGGGCGACTTCACCCTGTCCGGAGTCCAGGATACCGTCTGTGTGGCCCATGATGGAGATTTTCTGGGCGGTGATGTCGCCTTTGACGCGACCGCTTTCGGTGACCACCACCGCCACCGATGCGCCCTGCGCCTGGGTGAGGTTGCCATCTACCTGACCCGCCACGCTGCAAGGCCCGCGCAGCAACGCGTTGCCGACGAAGTGCATGCCCTCGGCCACCATGCTTCGGCCTTGTGTGCCGTCCATGGGTTCGCCCAACTCCACGGCCTGTACCGCTGGCTGTAGCGTCGGCATGGAACCGGTCTGGCTCGTGGGCATGGCATTGCCCACGTCTACTTCCAGCACTGCGCTTCCGCCAGAGTGGGCCTCTGCAGGCTGGTCGTTTCCGGACTGCGGTTCGTAGCCGTTGTTCTCGTAGGGGTTGTCTTGTTCGTTCATGGGGGAGAAGCCTCTTTCCTTTTGACGAGGAGGGGGGAGATGGCGTTTGGATTTCATGCGGCGTGACGGGCTGGGCTCAAGGGCGGGTGTCGAGCACGTCGCTCAAGACGGGAATCTGGTCTCCCAGTTTGAGGGTCTTGAACGGTCCTTGCAAGTCGGCGCCTTCATAGAGTTGCAAGCGCCGGGCCATCAGGGTGCCGGTGGACACGCCGGTTTTGGAGACATAAGCCATGCCCTGGCATTCCAGGCTGGTGTCTTGCGGCTGGGCACCTTTGGCTCCCAATTGTCCAAACAGGTACAGGTCTCCGAGCACTCGGATGCGACCCTTGATCACACCACCGCTCCAGATGATCAGGCGACCGTTGACACGCACATGCCCGGAGATCTCGCCTTGCACCAGCAGACCGCCCTCAAACTGAAGGTCTCCAGACAAGACACAACCGGGCGCCACACGGTTGACCACCTGCATGGCGATCGGGTCGATGGTCAGCGTATCTTGGGGCGCTCTCAGGTCCAAGCCAGTACTCCCCATGCAAGGGCCGATCCGGTCAGGCTGAGCAGGCCTGCGAGCGCCAGCCAGAGCGCGTGGCGCTCCAGCCAGCCGCGTGTTTTGCCGGGACGCATGCGCGGCAGTCCAACGGGATCACAGGCATGGCTGAGCACGATCCAGTCGCACCAGACCTGGGTCAGCCAGGTTTCGCCGCTGGCAGGATCGATGGAAACGCCCATGGCCTTGGCCTGTTGGAGTGGTCGGCGCCTACCCATCACCACGGTGAGCGGAGCGCCCACAATGGTCTGGGTGAAAAAGGCGTCGGTTTCGTCCATGGATAACAAGTGTAGTCAATCCTTGTGCAGGTGCAGACCCGTGTGCCCCGATCCTTCGCGGCTACCACCGCCGAGCATGACCAAGGCCTCATTTTTTCAGCGGCGTTCGCTCGGCCAGGTGGTCAAGATATTGGTGGATACCCTGGCCTTCCCGGAGCAGAAAACGTTCGACGGCGTCGGCAAAGGCCGGGTGGGCCAGCCAGTGTGCGC
>DAIOEI010000307.1:0-3465 GCA_036746335.1 Hydrogenophaga sp.
ACCCGGCCATCCACCTTGATCGCGGGCGGGAAGTCGGCGGTGATGAACAGGTCGCTGCCGCCGCGGCTGAGCATCAGCTTGAGCAAGTCGTTGATGAACTTGGATGCCTGATCGCGTTCCATGAGGTTTTACCCTTTAGTGTTCCGACTGTTCTAACCCGCCATTTTGGCAGTGCCTTTGGCCGTGAGCGCCACCTAGCCGGCTGTGCCGGGCGACACGTGCTGGACCCTGAAGGGGGTGCGGCTGCGCACGGCGACCAGGCAGGGGCCGTCTCATCTAGCCCGGGAAGTTCTCTGGAATCTTGGCCTTGCTGCGGGCTTCGGTCGGCGTGATGATATTGCGCCGAACCAGGTCGGTGAGGTTCTGGTCCAGGGTTTGCATGCCCACGTTCTGACCGGTCTGGATCGCCGAATACATCTGAGCCACCTTGGCCTCACGAATGAGGTTGCGGATGGCGCTGGTGCCGATCATGATTTCGTGGGCAGCCACGCGACCGCTGCCGTCCTTCACTTTGCACAGCGTCTGCGAGATCACGGCCACCAGCGATTCGGACAACATGGCGCGAACCATGTCTTTTTCTTCGGCCGGGAACACGTCGATGATGCGGTCGATGGTCTTGGCGGCGCTGGAGGTGTGCAGCGTGGCAAAAACGAGGTGACCGGTTTCGGCTGCGGTCATGGCCAGACGGATGGTCTCAAGATCGCGCATCTCGCCCACCATGATGGCATCCGGGTCTTCGCGCAGAGCCGAGCGCAGCGCGTTGGAGAAGCTCAAGGTGTGTGGACCGACTTCACGCTGGTTGACCAGACACTTCTTGGATTCGTGGACGAATTCCACCGGGTCCTCCACCGTGAGGATGTGGCCGTACTCGTTCTCGTTGAGGTGGTTGACCATGGCCGCCAGGGTGGTCGATTTGCCCGAGCCTGTGGGCCCTGTGACCAACACCAGGCCACGCGGGCGCAGCGACAGGTCGGCAAAGATCTTCGGCGCATTGAGCTGGTCCAGCGTGAGGATTTTGCTCGGGATTGTCCGGAAGACGGCGCCTGCGCCCCGGTTCTGGTTGAAGGCATTGACACGGAAGCGGGCCAGCCCTTCGATCTCAAAGGAAAAGTCGCATTCCAGAAACTCTTCGTATTGTTTGCGCTGCGCGTCGCTCATGATGTCGTACACCATGCCGTGGACCTGCTTGTGGTCCAGGGGTTCGACGTTGATGCGGCGCACATCTCCGTGCACCCGTATCATGGGCGGCAAGCCCGCAGACAGGTGCAGATCGGAAGCCTTGTTTTTGACGGCAAATGCCAGCAATTGCGTGATATCCATCCCGGTTCCCATGCTGTGTTGGTACGACAGACTGATTATGACGACGATTGCCGACAATCTCCACAAACTCCTGCTGCGTATTTCCGATGCTTGTGCTGCTGCACACCGTTCGGCGGAGTCGGTGCAGCTGCTGGCAGTCTCCAAGACCTTTGGTCTGGATGCGGTGCAACAGGCGCTGGCCCAGGGTCAACATGCCTTTGGCGAGAACTACGTGCAGGAGGGGGTGGGCAAGGTGCTGGCCTTGCGCCAGACCTGCGCAGCGCCTGAGGTTCAATGGCACTGCATTGGCCCGCTGCAGAGCAACAAGACCCGCCTGGTGGCTGAGCACTTTGACTGGGTGCAGTCGGTGGACAGGCTGCGGATTGCGCAAAGGCTCAGTGAGCAGCGCCCTGCACACTTACCCGATCTGCAGGTGTGCCTGCAGGTGAATGTAGACCAGGGCCTCAACAAGTCCGGTGTGTCGGCGCAAGAGGTGATGGCTTTGGCAAAAGCGGTGCGGGACTTGCCTCGCCTTCGCTTGCGGGGCTTGATGTGCATCCCGGATCCTTTGCCCGACTTCGATGCACAAAAAGCAGTTTTCGCACGTGCCCGGCGTTTGTTTGATCAGCTCAACGATCAGGGCCTTGAACTGGACACCTTGTCCATGGGCATGAGCGATGACCTGGAGGCCGCCGTGGCTGCCGGCACCACGATGGTGCGTGTGGGTCGAGGCCTCTTCGGTGCACGACCCTCCAAGCCCCTGGATTGATCCAGGGTTGCCGGTTCAGCGCGCGGGGCGAACGTTGCCGCAGTTCGCGCCCAGCCAACGGCCTTGACCCTCGACTGTGGTGGTGCTGGGCTTGCCGGCCTCACTCGATTTGACTGTCATTTTCATGTCGTAACCGGTGTCGCCCCTGAAGGTGTAGGTGCCTTCGCCAGAGGAGGGCGGGTTTTTGCACACGAAGCTCAGCTTCAGGGAGTTGGTGGTGCGCCCGGTGATGTTGGTGGTGCAGTCGCCCTCGGTCTGTGTCGGCATGTCCTGGCGGGCGGCCATTTCCGGCGTGATGCAGACTTGTATCGCCATGCCTCCTCCTTTGCCCATCTTGATGCCTTGGGCGGCCATCATGTCCTCCATCATCTTGCGCTGCGCCGGTGGCATGCTGGCCATTTGCTGCTGCATCTGGGCCATGGCCTGATCGATTTCCGGGCTGCCTCCGACTTTGCTCTGGATTTCCCACAGGCCGGGCTTGGTGGTCTGGGCCCAGGTGCTGCCGACACACAGGGCCAGCGCGGTGGTGCACAACAGTCGGGTCGAGGCTTGCATGAAGATCTCCGAAGGGTGAAAACCACCATTGTGGAGCCCGGGCGGTCGTGTGCCAACCCCTGAATGGGGGGTTACAGCGGCAGACGGTGGCTGTGTTTGACCTCTTCCATCACCGCATAGGTACGCGTCTCGCGCACGCCCGGCAGTTGCCACAGCACGCTGCCAGCGAAGTCGCGGAAGGCGGCCATGTCGGCCATGCGGGTCTTGATCAGGTAGTCGAAGCCACCGGCCACCATGTGGCATTCCAGGATCTCGTCGCGCACCTGCACCGCGGCCTTGAACTGATTGAATACGTTGGGTGTGGTGCGGTCCAGCAGCACCTCGACGAAGACCAGCATGCCGCGCCCGAGCTTGAGCGGGTTCAGCCGCGCTTCAAACCCCAGGATGTAGCCCTCGCGCTGCAGGCGCTGGGTGCGCGTGAGCACGGCGGTGGGCGAGAGGGCCACCGCCTCGGCCAGCTTGAGGTTGGAGATACGCCCGTCGGCCTGCAGAATGTTCAGGATGCGCAGGTCGATGCGGTCGAGTTCGTGGGCTGAGTCGCTCATGGAGAGTGAATTATGCGGATATAGATCGACAAAACGGAGAAATATTCATTGATTGATTCTTCAAACTCCGGGCATTCACTGTTTTACCCGATTCAGGAGACCATCATGCCCCGCAGCACCGACCGCCTGCCCTTCCCCTACCGGCCCGAGGCCCTCACCGTCGAGCAGCGCCTTACCGCCCTGCAAGGAGCGCTGGACTGGGCCGCCGTCGCCACGGTGGCCGCGCCCTGGGTGCGCGCGGTGCGCGAAAACCCGCCGCCGTTCTGGGCCATGGAAAGCCTGCTCAAGGAATACCCC
>DAIOEI010000308.1:0-3461 GCA_036746335.1 Hydrogenophaga sp.
CTGCTGCTGGAGAACCCGTCCACCTATGTCGAGTTCAACAGCTCCACCTGGAGCGAAGGCGACTTCCTGCGGGCAGTCATTCACCGAACCGGTTGTGGTCTGCTGCTGGATGTCAACAACGTCTATGTCTCGGCCATCAACCACGGCCGCGACCCGATGCGCAGCCTGTGCGAGCTGCCCTGCCACGCTGCCGGTGAAATCCACCTCGCGGGATTCGCGGAAGACCTCGACTCCGCCGGTGACCGGCTGCTGATCGACACCCACGGTGCGCCAGTGGCCGAAGCGGTCTGGGCGCTGTACGACACCGCGCTGGACATCACCGGGCCACGGCCCACCCTGATCGAGCGCGACAACGATATCCCGGCATTCGACGTGCTGCGGCATGAAGCTCGTCTGGCCGAGGAATGCCTGCTGGCCAAGTTGGCCGGCACCCGTCACACCAAGCCTTGCCCCCGTACAAAGACCCGCTACGCCCCCGTGCAAGAGGCCACAGCATGAGCGCTCAGCAGCATTGGGCCCAGGCTCTGCTGGATGCCTCACAAGCCGCCCCACAAGGCCTGCGCACCTGGAACCACAGCGACCCGGTCAAACGCCTGTCCGTCTACCGCAACAACGTGATGGTCTCGCTGGTGGACGCGCTGGCCCAGACCTTTGCGGTGACACAACAACTGGTGGGCGAAGACTTCTTCCGTGCCATGGCACAGATCTTTGTACGCAACCACCCGCCCCGCACCCGTGTGCTCGCCCACCATGGGCAGGCGCTCCCCGGCTTCATTGCCCGGTTTCCGCCGGCGGCCAGCCTGCCCTACCTGCCCGATGTGGCGCAGCTGGAGTGGCAACGCCTGCAGGCCCTGCATGCGGCCGATGCATCGGCCCTGGAACCCGCAACCATCGGCGCCCTGTTGGCCGACGCCGATCGCCTGCCCCAGGTGCGCTGGCAATTGCACCCCAGCCTGCACCTGCTGCGTTCGCCATGCGCGGTGGTGTCCCTCTGGGCGGCGCACCAGCCGGGCTTTGGCATCGCGCTCGAAAGCGTGAAGTTGGACCAGCCCGAATCGGCGCTGGTCTTCCGCAGTGACCAGGATGTGATGGTGTTGCAAGCCGATGCTGGCCTGACGGCCCTGACCGCCGGTCTCCTTGCCAACGTGGCGTTCGGCGCGGCCATCGATCAAGCCTTCAGCGCCGATCCCACCTTCGATCCTTCGCAGGCCATGGCCGTGCTGATCCGCCACGGGCTGCTGATCGGCGCCCGACACCTGCACTGAAACAGGACCAACCCCTTCGCCTTCTTTCGCCCACAACCACCCAGGAGACCACCATGAACACCCTCACCAGATCCCAAGGCGCCGAAACAGGCGGCCTGATGGCGCGCATGAGCGCGCTGCTGAACGGCGCGCACCATCTGATGGGCCGGTTGCCCAACACCCTGCTGGCCTTGATCGCGCGCTTTTCCATCGCCGCCGTGTTCTGGAAATCGGGCCAGACCAAGATCGAAGGCCTGGCCATCGACATCGTCAGCGGCACCTTCGAGCTGGGCATGCCCCGTCTGTCGGACAACGCGGTCTTCCTGTTCAAGGAGGAATACAAGCTGCCCCTGCTCTCGCCCGAGCTGGGTGCCGCCCTGGCGGCGCTGGGCGAACACATCCTGCCCGTCCTGATCTTGTTGGGCTTGGCCACCCGTCTTTCGGCCCTGGGGCTGCTGGTCATGACGCTGGTGATCCAGCTGTTTGTCTATCCCGGCGCCTACGCCACCCATGGCACCTGGGCCGCCGTGCTGCTCTATTTGATGGCTCAAGGCCCGGGCAAGCTGTCGCTCGACGCCTGGATCGCCAGCCGCCGCGCCCACTGAGTCAGACAACAAGACCGGCGTTGATCATGGGCACGGTATCTGGCTGGCTGGGCGCTCAACTGGCCCGCTACCTATCTGCCGAGGTGCACGGGCAAGGCAGCGCACCACCGACCCGCGCCTCGCAATTGCTGGCGACCCTACAGCCGGGCGATGTGTTGCTGGTGGAGGGCCGCAGCCGTTTCAGCACGGCCATCAAATACCTGACCCAGTCCACCTGGTCGCACGCTGCCCTTTACGTGGGCGCACCGGCTTTGGCGAAGCAGGGGGCACCTGCGGGGCATTGTTTCGTGGAGGCCGACTTGTCGGACGGGGTGCGCAGCGTGGGGGCCGAGTTGTTCGAGGCCTACCACACGCGCATTTGCCGGCCGATCGGACTTTCCGAGGCAGACCTGCAGCAGGTGGTGAGCTACGCGCTGGCGCGCCTGGGCCACCAATACGACCTGCGCAATGTCTGGGACCTGGCCCGCTATCTGTTGCCCACGCCGCCCGTGCCGCAGCGCTTTCGGCGGCGCATGCTGTCGCTGGGCAGCGGCGATCCGACCAGAGCGATTTGCTCGACCTTGATCGCACAGGCGTTTCAGTCGATCCGCTACCCCATCCTGCCGATGATCACCGTCACCAGCCGTGACAGCCCGGACTGCCCCGCCTGCATGGACGAAGTCCTGCAGGTGCGCCACCACAGCCTGTTTGCACCACGAGACTTCGATGTCTCTCCGTACTTTTCGATTGTCAAACCGACGCTGGCACAGGGTTTTGACTTCCACAGCCTTCAATGGCGAGCTGGTGCCGTTGCCACCCTGTCACCGAGCGAAATTCATCCTCGGTGACTGCCTGCACGGTCCATCCGATACCTGTCATGCCCATCTGGGGCACCTGGCCGTTCCGGCCGACCCCGGTGAGGTTCAATATCGTGGCCACCCCGGTATGCCTGCGGCTCAGTGAACCCGCTGCACCTCAAACGGCTGCCGCATGGGAGCGCCCTGTATCGACACCTCATCCCCCTCGCACTTCCCCAGCAAGGCCCTGCCCAAAGGGGCTTCGCCGCTGATGACCTGAACAAGCTGAGCGCCGCTGACCAACTTCATGCTGCCCCCACCCGGGCCGAGAAAGAGCAGTTGCTGCTTGTGTTCGGCATCGGTCAGGCAGACCAGCGCGCCGAGCTGTATCCCTTGGCCGGCGTCATAGGGGCGCGGTCGGAAGTGGCGCCAATGGACCATCGCCTGGCGGATGGCTTCGGCGCGACGGGCTTGGCCGGTGGCCAGGTAGGCGGCTTCGAGCCCCAAGGTGTCGTATTTGTTTTCGGCGATGTTTTCTTCGTGTGTCGCCGTTTCATGGGCCGCCCGCGCCGCCTGTTCTGCTTGCAGCAGGTCTTCAGCAAGCCGCTCCAGCACCTGCTGCTGCAGCAACCATTTATCCATGATGAAAGGTGGGTATCTCGAACAAGCGGGGGTCTTGATTGTGAAGGGCACCACCAGCCTTCGTCGCTTCCGTTGGCTGCAGGTTGACTTCAGCTGTGGGTACCGTCCCGGCGCCAGTTGAGGTGCATCGAAAGGCTGGAACTGGCCGGTCACGGGTTTCCTGAAGGGCTGCCGGGACCTGACTTTGCCATTAG
>DAIOEI010000309.1:0-3453 GCA_036746335.1 Hydrogenophaga sp.
GCGAGTCCAAGTTTCAGGCGGCGCTGGCAGCCGTGCCGGATGCACAGCCGGACGATGTGGACCGGTTGTCATGAAGCTGGCACAGTAGCGCCCATGACGATTCGAATCCCGCCCATCCAGTGCCTGCTGACCTTCGAGGCCTTGGCACGCCTGCGCAGCGTGACCCAGACCAGCGAGGAGCTGTGTGTCACGCCCAGCGCGGTGAGTCACCGCATCAAGCAGCTGGAGCAGATCCTGGGGACCAAGCTGTTCGGGCGGGCAGATTTCTCCCTCACCACCGAAGGCATTGAATACCTGGCGCAGGTTCGCGAAGGGCTGGCCGCCTTGCAGAAATTCCCCAGCACCACCGCCTCGCCCGGTCGGCGCAAGCTTCGGCTGGCGGTCACGCCGACCTTTGCCCGTTCCATCCTGTTGCCGCGCCTGAAGCAGTTCAGCGAGGTCTACCCCGAAATTGACCTGACGCTGCAGGTCAGCATCCCGCTGCTGGACGTGGTGGCCGAAGACGCTGATCTGATTATCCGTTTTGGCACCGGGCGCTACGCCGATGTGGAACACGTCTGCCTCATGAAAGACGAGGTCACGCCGCTGGCATCGCCCGGCTTTGCCCGCGAGCACGGCCCCTTTGACCATGCAGAAGACCTCGAAGGCGTGCCGCTGCTGCGCAGCCCGCTGGAGCCCTGGCGCACCTGGTTTGCCGCCCACAATCTGGACTGGCCAGAACCGGTGGACGGCTCGCAGTTCAACGACATCGGCCTCATGTGCGACGGTGCTGCCGCCGGCATGGGCGTGGCGCTGGTGCGACTGAAGCTGGCTATACCGTGGCTGGAGCACGGCACCCTGGTGCCCCTGTACGAACGCCGCGTGCCCAGCCCGCACGCCCATTACCTGTGCTGGCGCACCGGCACCATGGACCGCTGGGAATGCGCGGCGTTTGCCGAGTGGCTCAAGAAGAGCATGAGCTAAGAGATTCGGAACGACTGCATCCCTCCCGCCCCACTTCGCGGCACCTTCCTGCGCGCAAGGGCTGAGTTTCAGGCTGGCCACAGGCTGCGCCCAGGGTCTGTACAGCGGATTCCCGCAGGTGCTTCAAGATCTCCCGACCAGACCGGCGCCAAACGGCTCACGCAAAGATCAAAGTTTATTCAACCCATGCGGCGGACCCTGTCCTACACTGTCCGCATGAACGCCCCGATTACCCCCACCGAAGTCACCCGCGCCGAGCGTGCCGCCCGCCAGTCCGAGGTGGTTCGCGCACTGCAGAAGGTGCTGCCCGTCCATGCCTTGCTGTGGCAACCCGAAGACACAACCCCCTACGAGTGTGACGGTCTGACCGCGTACCGCAAGCGGCCGCTGGTGGTGGCCCTGCCCGAGACAGAAGCCCAGGTATCGGCCGTGCTCAAGGCCTGCCACACACTGGGCGCACCCGTGGTGGCGCGAGGTGCCGGCACCGGCCTGTCTGGCGGTGCCATGCCGCATGCCATGGGGGTCGTGCTTTCATTGGCCAAGTTCAACAAAATCGTCTCGGTGGATGCGCGCTCGCGCACGGCTGTCGTGCAGGCCGGTGTGCGCAACCTGGCCATCAGCGAAGCCGCAGCGCCACACGGCCTGTACTACGCGCCCGATCCGAGCAGCCAGATTGCCTGCACCATCGGCGGCAACGTGGCCGAGAACTCGGGCGGGGTGCATTGCTTGAAATACGGCCTGACGGTGCACAACGTGTTGCAGGTACGGGGCTTCACCATGGAGGGTGAGCCCGTCAGCTTCGGCGGTACTGCGCTGGATACGCCGGGCCTGGACCTGCTTTCTCTGGTGATCGGCAGCGAAGGCATGCTCGCTGTGGTGACAGAGGTGGTTGTGAAGCTGGTGCCCAAGCCGCAACTGGCGCGCTGCATCATGGCCAGCTTTGACGACATCCAGAAAGCCGGTGATGCAGTGGCGGCGGTGATCGCGGCCGGCATCATCCCGGCTGGCCTGGAAATGATGGACAAGCCCATGACGGCGGCGGTCGAAGACTACGTGCACGCAGGCTACGACCTCAACGCCGCCGCGATCCTGCTGTGCGAGAGCGACGGCACGCCGGAGGAGGTGGAAGAAGAGATCGGCCGCATGAGCGATGTGCTGCGCCGCTGCGGTGCCACGGCGATTGCGGTGAGCCAGGACGAGGCCGAGCGGCTGCGCTTCTGGAGCGGCCGCAAGAACGCTTTCCCCGCGTCGGGCCGCATCAGCCCCGACTACATGTGCATGGACTCGACCATCCCGCGCAAGCGTCTGGCCGACATCCTGTTCGCCATTGCCGAAATGGAAAAGAAGTACGGCCTGCGCTGTGCCAACGTGTTCCACGCCGGCGACGGCAACCTGCACCCGCTGATCCTGTTCGACGCCAACGATCCCGATCAGTTGCACCGCTGCGAGCTGTTTGGCGCCGACATCCTGGAAACCAGTGTGGCCATGGGTGGCACCGTGACGGGCGAACATGGCGTCGGTGTGGAAAAACTCAACAGCATGTGCGTGCAGTTCAACGCCGAAGAAAACGCCTTGATGTTTGGTCTGAAGCGATCCTTTGATACCAAAGAATTATTGAATCCTGGCAAGGTCATACCTACGGCTCACCGCTGTGCCGAATACGGCAAGATGCTGGTGCGGGGCGGTCAGCTCCCGTTCCCTGACCTGCCGCGTTTCTGAGCGCAACACGCGGTCGCCACTGGGCCCGGGGTCGGGTAAAGTGCGGCGAGATGAGTGCCGACCTGTCCGTTTCGCCCCGCCCCACACCCTTACCGCGCAACGCGGCCGAGGCGGCAGCGCGCGAGGCCGAATTGCAAAGCGAGCTGGAAGCGCTTCGGCAAGAGAACGCCCATCTGCGGCGAGCCTATGCAGGCCTGCTGGCGAGCACGCCCGTCGCCACTGGCCATGCAGCCGCCCACCCCGCCCCATCCGACGGGCTTAGCTTGCCGTTGACCAACTCGCCCAAGGACACAGCCCCGGGCAGACACACCCAACAGGCTTACGAGGCCCTGTACGCTGCGCTGGCCAGCGCCTTTTCCATTGGCATGTTTCGCGCCGACGCTGCGGGTGTGCTGACCCATGTGGACGAAGCACTGCAGCGCATTTTTGAGCTTGAATCTGCTGATTTCCCCAATTTCGGCTGGCTCATGCGGGTACACCCGGACGACCTGGAGCATGCCCGACAAGAGTGGACGCGTGGCGTACTCCAGGGCGAAGCTTGCAATGTCGAGCTTCGGCTGCAAAGGCCGAAGGCAGGGCCTGCGGTTGTGATCGTGCGCAACATTCCGCTGCGGGACGATCAGGGGCAGCTTTTCGGCCAACTGGGGTTCGTACAGGATGTCACTTCTTTGCGCGAACTCGAAGCCGACGCACGCATCAAGGACGAACTCAACCGACAGATCATTGCCAGCAGCCCCGATTGCACCAAGGTGCTGGATCTCGGCGCCCATG
>DAIOEI010000310.1:0-3449 GCA_036746335.1 Hydrogenophaga sp.
CGGCAGATCAACCACACCGCCGAGGTGGAGGGCAAGCGCCCGCTGGTGTTCACCACTGTGGTCAATATGGATGTGCTTGGCGTGGTGAAAGAACATTGCCAGGGCATGTTGCTGGACATGTTCGGCACCTTTGTCGAACCCATGGAGCAAGAGCTGGGCATCAAGTCCAACCACCGGGTGGGCCGGTTTTCCGACGCATCGAAAAGCCAGGCCTACAACGACCGGATCGAAGCCATCAACTTCTCGCTGGCCCACGACGACGGCCAGAGCCACCGTGACTTGCAGGGTTCCGACGTGATTCTGGTGGGCGTGAGTCGCAGCGGTAAAACCCCCACGTCGCTCTACTTGGCCATGCAGTACGGGCTAAAAGCGTCGAACTACCCGCTGATTCCGGAAGATTTTGACCGGCGCAAACTGCCGCCCGCGCTGGTGCCGCACCGAAAAAAGATTTTTGGCCTGACGATTGCGGCCGAACGCCTGAGCGAAATTCGCAACGAGCGCCGCCCCAATTCGCGCTACGCCAGCTTGGAAAACTGCCGCATGGAGATCAGCGAAGCCGAGGGCATGATGCGCCGTGAAGGCATCCGCTGGCTGTCCACCACCACCAAGTCCATAGAAGAAATTGCCACGACTATCTTGCAGGAGATTCAGCCAGACCGGCTGGTGTACTAGTACCCCCGCGCCTCCTGAAGCATCACCCTATGGATTGATGCAGTGCGGAGCACGATCCCGCCACAGCCTTGAGAAGACCCCGCACCCCGGGCGCTGCTCAAGCACGCGCAGAACCTCTGCGCGCAAGGCTGATCACTCCTTGTCCGAGGGGGCATCGGCTTTCTTCTTGGTCTTGGGGCCCAAACCGTGGGCCTGGCGACTCAAGGCAAAGGATGCGAAGAGTTTGATCCACAGCGTGGAGCCTGCAACGGCGATCCAGTCCTGGCGCTCAAGCGCCTGGAACACCAGCACGGCCACCAGCACCCCCACCATCACCACCCCGCCGATCAAGTTGATGACCATTTCATACGGCGCGTAATGCTCTGCATTCGCGGGTGGCAGACCTTTTTTCAGCGCCACTTCGGAGAAATCGCGCTTGTAAAAAATGCGCCAGGCCCGGCGCAGCCAGAAGAAGGCCACGGGGAACAGCGCCAGCAGGAAGACCCAGTTGAGGATGAAGATGCTCATATTGTGTGAATTTGCACAGGCCCACAACGGGCCTACACGGGTATTGTCTCAATAAAAAAACCCCGCCGGTTGCCCGGCGGGGTCGGTATTAACGCGGCTTGTGGGTGAACGCTAAACGATCACCGACCGCTCCACCATCAGTGACCAGCCGTAGCGGCACCAGCACCCTTGGGGGTACGAACGCCGTCCACCATGGCTGCAATGTGCGCAGGCACAGGTGCACCCATCTTGCTGACTGCATAGGCCACTGCAAAGTTCACGATCGCGCCCACGGTGCCAAAGGCCTCGGGTGTGATGGTGAAGAACGCGTTAGCGCCACCGATCAGGTCCAGGTAGCCCGTGCCGGCCACAAAGAAGATACCCTTGTGTGCAAACACATAGAACAGGGTCACAACCAAGCCTGCAATCATGCCAGCGCTGGCGCCTTTGTCGGTCACGGTCTTGCTGAAGATACCCATCATGAGCGCCGGGAAGATCGTCGAAGCCGCGATACCGAAGGCCAGAGCCACGGTACCCGCCGCGAAGCCCGGAGGATTCAGACCCAACCAACCGGCCACAAAGATGGCACCTGCCATGGCGATCTTGCCAGCCATGAGCTCGCCTTTTTCACTGATGTCAGGCTTGATAGCGCCCTTGATCAGGTCGTGGGAAATGGCAGACGAGATAGCCAGCAGCAGACCAGCAGCCGTGGACAGCGCAGCGGCCAGGCCACCGGCAGCGACCAAGGCAATCACCCAGTTGGGCAACTGTGCAATCTCGGGGTTGGCGAGCACGATGATGTCGGCGTTCACCGTCAGCTCGTTGCCCTTCCAGCCAGCGGCTTCAGCCTTGCCCAGCACCACTTCGTTCTTGGTGGCGCTGTTGTAGAACTGGATGCGGCCGTCGCCGTTCTTGTCTTCCCACTTCAGCAGGCCGGTTTTCTCCCAGCGCTTCATCCACTCAGGACGCTCTTCGTACAGCAAGCTGGCTTCCGGAGCGAACATGTCTGGCTTGGCCTTGACCACGTCAGCGTTCACAACCAGCTGTCCGGTGGCGTCTTGCGTGATACCCACGGCGCTGTTGGTGGTACCGAACAGGTTCAGACGGGCCATGGCACCCACAGCAGGGGCCGTGGTGTACAGCAGGGCAATGAAAACCAGAGCCCAACCAGCCGAAGAGCGTGCGTCAGCAACTTTAGGCACGGTGAAGAAGCGCACGATCACGTGGGGCAGACCCGCGGTACCGATCATCAACGAGATGGTGTAGAAGAACATGTTGATGGTGGAGCCTGCGGCTGTGGTCGTGTACTGACCAAAGCCCAGATCGGTCACCACTTGGTCCAGCTTGGCCAGCAGCGACACGTCGGTGCCTGCCAGGTCAGAGCCCAGGCCCAGCTGCGGCAGGAAGTTGCCGGTCAGGTTCAGGGAGATGAAGATGGCTGGAACCGAGTAGGCCAGGATCAGCACGATGTACTGCGCCACCTGGGTGTAGGTGATGCCCTTCATGCCACCGAACACGGCGTAGGCAAACACGATACCCATGCCGAGGTAGATACCCATCTCACGGCTCACGCCCAGGAAACGGGCGAAGGTCACGCCCACGCCGGTCATCTGGCCAATGATGTAGGTGATAGAAGCCACCAGCAAGCAGACCACCGCCACGTTGCGGGCGAACTTCGAGTAGAAACGGTCGCCAATAAACTCCGGCACGGTGAACTTGCCGAACTTGCGCAGGTACGGGGCCAACAAGCAAGCCAGCAACACGTAGCCGCCGGTCCAGCCCATCAGGAACACGCCACCGCCGTAGCCCATGTTGGAGATCAGACCTGCCATGGAGATGAAGGACGCAGCCGACATCCAGTCAGCGGCTGTGGCCATACCGTTGGTGATGGGGTGCACGCCGCCACCAGCAACGTAAAACTCGGAGGTGCTACCCGCACGAGCCCAGAAAGCGATGCCGAGGTACAGCGCGAAGCTGGCAGCAACGACCAAGTAAGTTAGGGTTTGGAGTTCCATGAGTGTGTCGTCCTGTTATCAGTCTTCTTGCATGCCGAATTTGCGGTCGATGTCGCCCATCTTTTTTGCGTACCAGAAAATCAGCACGATAAAGATGTAGATGGAGCCTTGCTGGGCGAACCAGAAGCCCAGCGGATAGCCGCCCAGATGAATGCTGTTGAGCATGGGAGCAAACAGGATGCCCGCTCCGTAAGACACGACCGCCCAGATCACCAGCACTTTGGTCAGCAGACCCAGTGTGGCGCTCCAGTAGCCCTTTGCGTTGTTGTCACTTGC
>DAIOEI010000311.1:0-3447 GCA_036746335.1 Hydrogenophaga sp.
AGGAAGAAGCCGCCGTCGCGCGAGTTGAAGGCGGTCATGGCGCGCGTGCCGTTGATGCCGACCATCCAGTCGGCCTCGGAACGGCTGCGCGCCGCGTCGGCCAGGCCCTGCATCTGCTGGTCGCTGCGCAGGTGCTCGAAACCGTCGCGGATGGCCGCAGGCGTCATGGACTGCAACCACAGGCGCTGCACCGGCTTGCCCAGCGACTGATACGAACCGCCCTTGAGGCCGCCAGCGTACTGCTCGATCAGGCGGAAGATCAGTTCACCCTCTCGGCCCGCGTCACAGGCGTTGATCAGTTTCGTCACGTCCTTGCGCTTGGCCAGTTTGACCACCGCCGACAGGCGCGACTTGGTCTTGTCGATCGGCTTGAGCTCGAAATACGGCGGCAGCACCGGCAGGTGGGCAAAGCTCCACTTGCCCCGTTTGACGTCGAACTGCTCGGGCGCGGCGATCTCCACCAGATGGCCCACGGCGGACGTAACAACGTAGCGCTCGTTCTCAAAATGGTCGTCGTGCTTTTCGAACTTGCCCGCGACCGGGGTGAGAGCGCGCACGATGTCTTGCGCCACAGACGGCTTCTCGGCAATGACCAGGGTCTTCATTCTCTACAATCGCTTTCACGCGCACATGCGCACACACATGGGTGCGCGCACACACGCGCGCACCTGCCTGAATCAACCTTACCAAAAATCCTGGCCGTGAAGAAAACCGAGGTCCGAGCCGCAGGCGCCCGCCATCAACCGTCACGTCCGACCGCGGCCGGCCCGGCGGCGGCGAGTGGCCGTCGCATCCAGACGCGTCGCTCTGGCGTTCATGGCAAAGGTGTTTACGCGGTGGTCGATCTGGCAGAAGGCGAAACCCTGATCGAATACCTGGGCGAGGTCATCCCCTGGGACGAGGCGCTGGAGCGGCACCCGCACGACCCGAAAGATCCCAACCACACGTTTTATTTCCACATTGATGACGACCATGTGATCGATGCCAAGTTCGGCGGCAATTCCTCGCGCTGGATCAACCACAGCTGCGACCCCAATTGCGAGGCAGAAGTGGACAACGGGCGGGTCTTCATCCGCGCACGGCGCAATATCGCGGCGGGCGAGGAGCTTTTCTACGACTACGGGCTGGTGATCGACGAGCCCTACACGCCCGCGCTCAAAAAACAGTACCCCTGCTGGTGCGGCAGCAAGGTCTGTCGCGGCACCTTGCTGGCGCCCAAAAAACGATGACCCCCGCCCGCCGCTTCGCTCACCTTGCAGACCGCAGCATGAGCCCGCGCGCTCCTCTACATGTCTGATCTGCTCGCCCACGCCGAAGCTCTCTGGCCGGTGGTGGCCCCGGAGCTGCCCGGCTTCACCGTGGAAGTGCTGCCCAGCATCGACTCCACCAACAGCGAGCTCATGCGCCGGGCCCGCGATGGCCTGATGGAGCCCTTGCTGTTGGTGGCCGAAACCCAGACCCAAGGCCGGGGTCGCATGGGCAAGAGCTGGTACAGCCAGGCAGGCCAGTCGCTGACTTTTTCGCTTGCCTTGCCGATGGCGCCGCAACACTGGTCGGGCTTGTCGCTGGTGGCGGGTATCAGCCTGGCCGAATCCCTGCACCCGGACGTTCGGCTGAAATGGCCCAACGACCTGTGGCTGGGCGGGCGCAAGCTCGGCGGCATTCTGGTGGAAACCGCGCAAGCTGCAGGCGCAAACCACGACGCCCGTCGCCTGGTGGTGGTCGGCGTCGGTCTGAACATCGCCCGGCCACCAATGGGCCATCTCCAGGCCGCCGAATCCCAGCTCGGTGCACTGCCCCCAGTGGCTCCCGCAGGGTTGGCGGAAGTGTGTGTAGGACAAACCGCCGGGGAAACCCTGGGCAAGGTTCTACCGCCGCTGTTGCGCGACCTGGCGGCGTTTGAGGCCCAGGGTTTTGCGGCTTTTCAAGCGCGTTTCCGGCTGCGAGATGCCTTGATCGGGCGTGACTTGTTGCTCTCCGACGGGAGCAACGGTATTGCCCAAGGCGTGGCGCCCGATGGTGCTTTGCTGGTGGAAACCGCGCAAGGCAGACAAGCCATCAGCAGTCTGCAAGTGAGTGTGCGACCATGTTGAGAGTGGTTGTGGTCTTGCTGGTGCTGGCCAACGCCCTGTTTTTTGCCTGGGAGCGGGGCTATCTGGGCGCACAGGAAGGCCTTTCAGGGCACGGTCGCGAGCCAGAGCGCCTGGCCCAGCAGGTCCGACCACAAGACATCCGGCTGCTCAACGCACCAGAGACACAAGTGGATGCTGCTCCAGCGCCTGTAGCCTCGTCGGCGGTGGCGCCAGAGGCCGCGGCCACGACTGGCGCAGGGGTTGACCCCAGCCCATCTGCCGGGGCGGGAACTGGCGCATCCACACCCCCGGCCACCAGTTGCTGGATAGCCGGCGGCTTCACCGCGGCCCAGGCGCAAGCACTCGAACAGGCACTGCTCACACGCCCGGAGCTCAGGGGGCGGTGGCAAATCACCGAAACACGAACCGGTGGCCGCTGGGTGGTGTACATGGGTCCGTATGACGAGGCACTCATGGCCCGCAAGAAGTCCGAGTTGCGCAACTTGAAGGTGGATTTCCGGGAGGTGACGGTGCCCAAGATCGGCAGAGGGTTGGCGCTGGGCACATTGTCCTCGGAGGAGTCCGCCGCGCAAGCGCTGCGCGACCTGGGTCGCCGGGGTGTTCGCAGCGCGCGCGTGGCTCTGGAGCGGCCCGAGGGACTGAGCCACACGCTCACCCTGTCGGACATCACCGAGGCCCAGCGAGCGCAAGTTGCGCTGCTGGGCGCGGCCATGGGTGGCAAACGGCTACAGCTCTGCGATTAAGGCATCTGCGGGCCTGTTAGAGAGCGTTTCGGCCGCAAAAAAGGGCGCTCGAAGCGCCCTTTGCTGATCGTGTGCAAACGGTCATTTTGCGACGACGCGCACCATCTCCAGGCACTTGTTGGAGTAGCCCCACTCGTTGTCGTACCAGCTCACGACCTTCACGAAGGTCTTGTCCAGCGCGATGCCGGCATCGGCGTCGAACACGCTGGTGCAGGTCTCGCCGCGGAAATCGGTGGCAACCACCTTGTCTTCGGTGTAGCCCAGCACGCCCTTGAGCGCGCCTTCGCTCTGCGCCTTCATCTCGGCCTTGATCTCTTCGTAGGTGGCTTCGCTGTTGAGCTCAACGGTCAGGTCCACCACCGACACGTCGGAGGTCGGCACGCGGAAGCTCATGCCGGTCAGCTTCTTGTTCAGCTCGGGGATCACCACACCCACGGCCTTGGCGGCACCGGTGGAGGACGGGATGATGTTTTCCAGGATGCCACGGCCGCCGCGCCAGTCTTTGTTGGAAGGGCCGTCCACCGTCTTCTGGGTGGCGGTCGCCGCGTGCACGGTGGTCATCAGGCCGCGCTTGATGCCCCATTTGTCGTGCAGCACCTTGGCCACCGGGG
>DAIOEI010000312.1:0-3446 GCA_036746335.1 Hydrogenophaga sp.
GGGGCCGACTGGTGGTGATCAGCTTTCATTCGCTGGAAGACCGCATGGTCAAGCAATTCATGGCGCGCTATTCGCGGGCTGTGGTGGACCGTCGCGTACCGTTTTCGGAGCCTGGCCCCATGCCCTTGAGTGGCGTGAGCCGTGTCATGCCATCTGCCGCCGAGGTCCAGGGCAATCCCCGCTCGCGCAGCGCGGTGATGCGCGTGGCCACACGCACCGAAGCTGCAACCCCTTCGGGCCTTGCGCCGACGACCAAGGGGGTTCGCGCATGATTCGCCTGAACCTGCTCTTGCTGGTAGCGGTGTTGTTCAGCGCTTTCTATCTGGTGCACACCCAGTACGAATTCCGCCGTTTGAACACCCAGCTCGACCGGGCGCAGGCGCAGGCTCGGCGCATTGAAGCCGACCACGAGCAGTTGCGGGTGCAGCGCCAGGCGCAGTCCACTTCGGCCAAAGTGCAGCAAGTGGCTGTGCGCCAGCTGCAGATGCGCGCGGTCACCCCGGCCATTACCGAGTACGTCACCCTGCCGCCGACCACACAGTCGGCGCCTGCTGCCGGGGAGCGCCCATGAGCCGCCAGCAGGGTCGCAGCATCAACTACAGCGCCAGCCCTTTGCTGGCCAGCAAAACGCCCGTCTGGCGCAGCAAGTTCATTGTCGGCGCTCTGGCTCTGGCTTTTGCGGGATTGGCTGGACGAGCAGCCTATGTGCAGGTGATCGGCAACGACTTCTACCAGCGCCAGGGAGAGGTGCGCTTCGCGCGGACGCTGGAACTGCCGGCCAACCGCGGGCGGGTGCTGGATCGCAACGGACTCATTCTGGCCACCAGTGTGGTGGCACAAAGCATCTGGGCGATACCAGACGATGTCGATCAGAACGACCCGAAACTCCGGCAACTTGCGCAGCTTTTGGGCATGCCGTTGACAACGCTGCGGCAGCGGCTTGGCCAGGAGGACAAGACGTTTGTCTGGGTTCAGCGCCAGGTGGACGAGCCGGTTGCCAAAGAAATTGCCGCCTTGCAGATCAAAGGCATCTACCAGCGCAGGGAGTACAAGCGTCGGTATCCCGAAGGCGAGGCCGCTGCCCATGTGGTCGGGTTCACCAATGTGGAAGACCGTGGTCAGGAAGGCGTAGAGCTGACCTTCAACGAACAACTGGCCGGGCGCCACGGGTCCCGCCGCGTCATCAAGGACCGGTTGGGGCGTGTGGTGGAGGATGTGCGTGCTGTGGTGCCACCTGTGGATGGCGCCGACCTGCAGCTCTCGATAGACAGCAAGATCCAGTTCTTCGCCTATCAGAAGCTGCGAGAGGCTGTGATACAGCACAAGGCCAAGGCGGGCAGCGTGGTCGTGCTGGACACGGTCACCGGAGAGGTGTTGGCGCTGGCCAATTACCCCAGTTACGACCCCAACCGGCGGACCAAGCTGACGGGTGAACAACTGCGCAACCGGGTCCTGACCGACAGCTTTGAGCCTGGTTCGACCATGAAGCCCTTTATTGCCGCGCTGGCGCTGGAGAAGGGCTTGGTCCGTCCCGAGTCACCGATCCAGACCGCTCCAGGGCGCATCACCATCGGTGGCTCCAGCATTGGTGATGCACATCCGCACGGGGTGTTGACCGTCAATGAGGTGATTCAGAAATCCAGCAACGTCGGCACGGTCAAGATGGCCATGCAGATGCACCCGCGTGAAATGTGGGAGACCTATGCCCAGGCTGGTTTCGGTCAGAAGCCTCAAGTGCCCTTTCCGGGGGCTGTCAGCGGGCGTTTGCGGCCCTACAAGACATGGAGGCCCATCGAGCAGGCCACCATGAGCTATGGCTACGGTTTGTCCACCTCGCTGTTTCAGCTGGCGCAGGCCTACACCATCTTTGCCCGTGATGGCGACATCATTCCCGTGACCTTGTTGAAGTCTGATGTGCCCGCCGCAGGCGTTCGGGTTTTCAGTGCTCAGAACGCCCAAGCGGTGCGGAATATGCTGGGTATGGCAGCAGCACCAGGCGGAACCGCTACCCGCGCCCAGACGATGGGCTATTCCGTTGGTGGAAAAACGGGCACCGCGCGCAAGCAGGAAGGCAAGGGCTATGCCGCCAAGAAATACCGCAGCTTTTTTGTGGGCCTTGCGCCTGTGGATCAACCTCGCATCGTGGTGGCGGTGATGGTGGATGAGCCCAGCGGCGGGCAGTATTACGGCGGGCTGGTCGCTGCGCCGGTGTTCAGCGAGACGGTGCAGCAGACTTTGCGCATTCTGGGTATGCAGCCGGATCTGACGGTGGCGCCGCAGATCGTGACCGAGGTGGTGGAGGAGTCGTTTTGAACACCTTTGCCAGCACATTGGAAGCGCCCGAGGCGATTGCCGCTTGGTTGCGCGCACGCGCTCCGGAGGGGCTGAGCTGTGACAGTCGGCAGCTTGTGCCTGGTGGCGCTTTTGTGGCCTGGCCTGGTGCCGCCACAGATGGCCGCCGCTATGTGTCTGCCGCGCTGGAAGCGGGTGCAGCGGCCGCGTTGGTCGAACGTGCGGGTGTGGACGATTTTGACTTCAGCGACGAACGCATTCTTGCCGTCACAGGGCTCAAGCACAAAGCAGGTGCCATTGCCAGCGCCTTCTACGGTGAGCCATCGGCCGCGCTGGATGTGGTGGCCTTTACCGGCACCAATGGCAAGACCACCAGCGCCTGGTGGATGGCGCAGTTGCTGTCGGCACTGCAGCGCCCGTGTGCACTGGTGGGTACGCTGGGGATCGGCCGTCCGCCTGTTGGCAGCCAGGCAGCTTCCTTGACCAACACCGGACTGACCACGCCCGACCCGGTTCTGTTGCAGTCGCGCTTGCGAGCGCTGGCAAACGAGGGCGTGCAGGCCTGTGCCATCGAGGCCTCTTCCATCGGATTGGTGGAGGGCCGTCTGAACGGAACCCGGATCCGTGTGGCTGCCTTCACCAATTTCACCCAGGACCATCTGGATTTCCATGGGAGCATGCAAGCCTATTGGGCTGCCAAGGCCGCTCTTTTCGACTGGCCGAACCTCCAGGCCGCAGTGGTGAATGTGGACGATGGCCGCGGAACCGTTTTGGCCGAGCAATTGGCTTCGCGGCCACTGGATGTGTGGACTGTGGGTATTGAGTCGGCAGCTAATGCGTGTGAGCGGATGGCGCCTCGCCTTTGCGCGCGGGACCTTGCCTACACCCGTGATGGCTTGAGAGTGCAGGTGGTTGAACGCAGCGTTG
This sequence comes from Hydrogenophaga sp., assembly GCA_036746335.1. Classification (GTDB taxonomy): domain Bacteria; phylum Pseudomonadota; class Gammaproteobacteria; order Burkholderiales; family Burkholderiaceae_C; genus Hydrogenophaga. The sequence continues at coordinate 3,220 of DAIOEI010000312.1, forward strand.
GTGGCGCCTCTGAAGAAAGCCAGCCGTTGAGCCTGCCCATGGTGGGGTCCTACAACGTGTCGAATCTTTTGGTTGTGTTGGCTTGCGCCAGGGCGTTGGGTGTGCCGCTGGCGAGTGCGGTGGGGGCTTGCGAAGCCCTGAGTCCGGTGCCTGGGCGCATGCAGTGCGTCACGGCGGCTGATGATCAGCCCCTTGTGCTGGTGGACTATGCGCACACACCAGATGCA
>DAIOEI010000313.1:0-3426 GCA_036746335.1 Hydrogenophaga sp.
TTCGGCATGATCAATTGGACGTTTACCTGGCTGCGCCCGCAAGGTCCCATGAGCTACGCAGCCTTCGCCGATGAGGTGGTGGCGGTGCTGGACAGAGGGCTGGGCTGAGCCCGCTGCCGGATGCCGTCTCAGATTTACCGATGCGTAATTGATTTCGTTTAGGTAAAATCTGTTTTTTCCGCCTCACACCACCGGAGACGTTTCATGAGCAAAGCCTTTGCCTCCCAGGCCGATCTGGAAGACAAGAAGATCACCTTCGAACAGCTCAGCCCCCATTGCTGGGCTTACACCGCCGAAGGAGACCCGAACTCGGGTGTCATCATCGGCGATGACTTCATCATGGTCAGCGACGCCACCGCCACGCCGGCCATGGCCCGAGACCTGATCGCCAAGATCCGCACCGTCAGCGACAAACCCATCAAGTACGTGTTGCTCACGCACTACCACGCGGTGCGCGTGCTGGGCGCCAGCGCCTACAAGGCCGAGGGCGCAACCGAGATCATCGCCAGCCGCGGCACCTTCGATCTCATCGTCGAGCGCGGCGCGCAGGACATGCGAAGCGAGATGGAGCGCTTTCCGCGCCTGTTTCGGGGTGCCGACAGCGTGCCCGGCCTGACTTGGCCAACCATGGTCGTTGGTGATGGTCAGCCTGGTCGCCAGGGAACGCTGGAAGTCGATCTGGGTGGTGTGAAGGTCCAGATCTGGCACCCCGGCCCCGGCCATACCCGCGGTGACACCATCGCCTGGGTCGAAGAAGAAAAGGTGCTGTTCAGCGGCGATTTGGTCGAATACGAAGCAGGCGTATACACCGGTGATGCGCAGTTGGAAGAGTGGCCAGCCACCTTAGAGGCTTTGCGGGAACTGCGGGCAGATTTCATCGTTCCAGGCCGAGGCGAAGCGATGAAGGGCAACGCTGATGTGAACAAGGCGCTGGACTATACAAAGCGTTGGGTCACCACTTTGTTCCAGGCGGGCAAGGAGGCGGCTGCGGCTGGGATGGACCTCAAGGCCGCCATGGCCCATACCCGTCAGAGCATGGACCCTGTATTCGGCCATGTCTTCATCTATGAACACTGTCTGCCGTTTGACGTCAGCCGCGCCTACGACGAAGCCAGCGGCATCAAGAATCCGCGCATCTGGACCGCCGAGCGGGACCGGGAGATGTGGAGTGCGTTGCAGGGTTGAGTATGGTGTCGATCAAAAAACCCGCCGAGGCGGGTTTTTTTGTTGTCCCCCGCAACAACTCACGTCAAGAATATGCGCACTTCCAGAATAATTTCAATGAGCTGGTTTTCTTGCAAGTCCCCGAGGGGCGAACTGAAAAATCCGTTTATGCCGTTGCCTAGTACCGGTTGATTGGATTCTCCTGTGGCATTAATTTGGATCTGCGCTCCATCTCCTAGCCCAGGCAAGTTCACGCTCACAGGACCGTTGAGGCCCGATGGCACATTGATCGTATCCACGTAGGAGCCATCGGCGTCGTACACCAATACCTGGATGCTGCAACTGCTCAGAGGAATCGGTTCAAAGAAGCTCCCGCCAGTGGTAGGCGAACAGCTCACTCGAATGGTTTTGCCTGTGCTCACCACTTCCGGCACCAGGTTGATGTTGACATCGCCGGTAAGGGTTGAGATGGCTGTTCCGTTGTACCTTGTCCAAGTGCTGTTTGCGTTTGCTGCGAAGCCCGTGGACGCGGTCCAACTCAATGGGCCCGCTGTATCCAGTTGAGACCGGATAGTGGCGCCTTCTGCGGGCACGTAGCTGGTCAAGATGTTGGCCGATCCATCGGCCAGTGTCGTGGTCCGGGTGACCTGGCAAGCAGCGCCACTGCCATCGGGCGCGAAGCAACGCACGAAGTTGTCGACATTGGGGGTTGCGAGTTGAATCACGACCCGGCCAGTGGTACCCGACGTCGCTGTGCCCAGCAAGCCATCGACGGTGGTCGCTCGCCACACGATGGTGGGATCACCAGGAATATTGCTGATCGTGGTCTCAGCAGCTGTCAAATTGACAGCCCACGAGCGAAGACCGCCACCTCCAGGATACGTGATGGTGGCTTGGACCGCGCAGGCAGTCAAGGTACCGTCGGGGTCGAGGCAGCTCAGGGTCAGGGTGGTCGCACCGGGTGGTATTGTGCCGCCAGACGAACCACTGCCAACGATAGGTCTGGCGGTCACGTAATCCCAGTTCCAGATCGAAAAATGACTCACGGTGGCTGTTACAGCCAGGCCGGTCGCTGTGGCCACCACGGTGCCGGTGCCCTCACGGATCCACAGACCTCGGTCTTCATCAAAGTTCCAAAGTGGGATGGACGTGCCCTCTGCAACCGGGTTGCCACCGATGTTGGTCGTCCCAGCCGGCAAGTCCATTTGAATGACAGCCGACTTGCCCTGTGCCACCTGCAGTTTGTTGCCTGCGGCGTCAGAGAACTCGACCGACATCATGCCGGCGCTGATCAGATCCACGAGGCTGCCGTCTGCATCCAAGGCACTGCCGTTACCTGGCATGGCTTGCAAATCAATGCCCGAAATATCCCAGGGTGTCAGCTTCAAGGTGGCGGCCCCTGTGGCTGGCGCACCGGTAGTCGTCACCATGGCATTGGCGGGCAATGTAACGCTGGCGTTCAAATAGTTGGAACGCAGGGTTTGTTCGGCTTCAATAGCCGTGATATTCAATGTGTCTTTTTCTGGAAGAAGGACGATCAGAACCTGCTGATCGTCGGTGTCTGCCGCCACAACCGTTTGCACCGCTTGCGCAACATAACCTGGCTTGCTGGCGCGAATGACGCGATCATCACCGACCGGAACGTCCGTCAGCTCGGCCACGCCATCCACGCCGGAGATATCGCTGCTGCTGCCGATGCGAACCTCCACTCCAGGCAACACAACACCTCCCGCTATTTGAGCAAGCACCTTGACCGATGTTGTCTTGGTTATCGGTTCACCTTTGACGACCTTGACGGTTCGAGAGGAGTGGCTGGTTCGACCAGCCTTGTCGGTGACCTGAAGCTTGACCAGATAGTTGCCCTCTTGGGTGTAAGTGTGTTTGGCGACCTTGCCCGTGCCTGTGGTGCCGTCCCCGAAATCCCACGAGTAAGACATCACCGCATTGCCTCGGGGCTTGGAGGCGGCGGACGAGGCCGAGGCATCAAAGGTGGCCTCTACACCAACTTTGACTTCATGCGGGCTGACATCAAAGCTGGCAAATGGTTTGCACGCCACCAGGAACAGAGTCAGCACACTTAAAAACCAAAGTCTCCATTGAAATGCCTGTTTCATCGGTAATCCTCCAAAAGTCGTAGAACTTTGTAATTTACAACACGTCAGAGACGCAGGCTTGTATGTGCCTGTCAAGATGTGCAAGCCGGTGGTTAGCTCAAACGCCCTGCCTTTTGTCTGGGGCGGCTTTGTGTCAAAAATCTGACAC
>DAIOEI010000314.1:0-1359 GCA_036746335.1 Hydrogenophaga sp.
TTCCTGGGCAGCCAGTACACCGACATCTTTGCCTTCATCGTGCTGGCCCTGGTGCTGACCCTGCGTCCTTCCGGGCTGCTGGGCGAGCGTGTGGCCGACCGCGCCTGACCGACAAGGATCTCCATCATGTTGAATTCCAAAGCTTTCAAGTTGGTTGCCTTCGTTGCGGTGGGCGTGGCCATGCTGCTGCTGCCCATCGTGCTGCAAGCCACCGGGAGCAACTCCTGGGTGCGCATCATTGATGTCGCCTTGCTGTATGTCCTGCTGGCCCTTGGCCTGAACATCGTGGTCGGCTACGCCGGCCTGCTGGATCTGGGCTTCATCGCCTTCTTTGCCGTGGGAGCCTATATGTACGGCTTGCTGGCATCGCCGCACTTGAGCGAGAACTTTGCTTACATCGCAGCCATGTTCCCCAATGGCCTGCACATGAATTTCTGGCTGGTCATGATCTTGGCGGGGTTCGTGGCCGGGGTGGTCGGGCTCATACTGGGCGCGCCTGTGCTCAAGCTGCGAGGCGACTACCTGGCCATCGTCACCTTGGGTTTCGGCGAGATTGTGCGCATCTTCATGCTCAACCTAGACCGTCCGATCAACCTGACCAACGGCCCCAAGGGCATCAGTAACATCGATGCGGTTTCGGTATTCGGACACAGCATGAGCCAGCGCCTTACGGTGTCGCTCGGCGACTGGAGCTACACCTTCCAGCCCGTGACGCTGTACTACTACCTGATCCTGAGCTTTGTGTTGATAGCCATCGTCATCGCCTACCGACTGCAGGATTCGCGCATTGGTCGTGCTTGGATGGCCATTCGCGAAGATGAAATTGCGGCCAAGGCCATGGGCCTGAACACCCGCAACCTCAAGCTGGCCGCTTTCGGCATGAGTGCCACTTTTGGTGGCATGGCTGGCGTGCTGTTTGCGTCCTTCATGCGTGGCGTCTACCCGGAGTCCTTCATTCTGATGGAGTCGGTGATGGTGGTGGCCATGGTGGTGCTGGGTGGACTGGGACACATTCCGGGCGTGATTCTGGGTGCGCTGGTGCTGGCTGGGCTGCCCGAATTGTTGCGCCACGTGGCCCACCCCCTCACCGCCATGACCGATGGTCGCTTGGGGCCAGAGATCCTGCGCCAGTTGCTGATTGCGTTGGCCATGATCGTCATCATGTTGATGCGCCCGAAGGGCTTGTGGCCCTCGCCCTCGCACGGCAAATCTCTGAGCAAGTGAATAAGGCGAACCATGTCTGAAACCATTCTGAAAGTCGCCAATGTCTCCAAACGCTTCGGGGGCTTGCAGGCCCTGAGCGATGTGGGTATTGACATCAAACGCGGGCAGGTCTATGGCCTGATCGGTCCCAACGGC
>DAIOEI010000314.1:1369-3425 GCA_036746335.1 Hydrogenophaga sp.
GTGCTGACGGGCCTGTACACGCCCGACGGTGGCACCTTTGAGCTGGCCGGCAAGCCTTACACGCCCACGGCTGTGCACGAGGTGGCCAAGGCAGGCATCGCGCGCACGTTCCAGAACATCCGGCTGTTTGCGGAAATGACAGCGCTGGAAAACGTGATGGTCGGGCGCCACGTGCGCACGCACTCGGGGTTGATCGGGGCCATACTCCGCACCCCGGGGTTCAAGCGAGAAGAGGCCGAGATCGCACAGCGCGCACAGGAACTGCTGGATTACGTGGGCATTGGCAAGTTTGCCGACTACAAGTCGCGCACACTCAGCTACGGGGACCAGCGCCGTCTGGAAATTGCCCGCGCGCTGGCCACCGATCCCCTGCTGATCGCGCTCGACGAACCGGCCGCCGGCATGAACGCCACCGAAAAGGTCATGTTGCGCGAACTGATCGACCGCATCCGCAACGACAACCGCACCATTTTGTTGATCGAACACGATGTGAAGCTGGTCATGGGCCTGTGCGACCGCGTGACCGTGCTGGACTACGGCAAACAACTTTCTTCGGGAACGCCTGCCGAAGTGCAGAGCGACCCCAAGGTGATTGAAGCCTATCTCGGCACCGGCGGAGCTTGAGGAAAGAACAACATGGCAAACACATTACTCAAAGTCAGCGGCCTGAAAGTGGCTTACGGCGGCATCAAGGCCGTCAAGGGCATCGACCTGGAAGTGCGCGAGGGCGAGTTGATCTCGCTCATCGGCTCCAACGGCGCGGGCAAAACCACCACCATGAAGGCGGTGACGGGTTCGCTGGCGTTTGAAGCGGGCGACATCGAATACCTGGGCAAAAGCATCAAAGGCAAGGGTGCCTGGGACTTGGTGAAGCAAGGCCTGGCCATGGTGCCGGAGGGCCGTGGCGTGTTCACCCGCATGACCATCACCGAAAACCTGCAAATGGGTGCCTACATCCGCACCGACAAGGCGGGCATTGCCAACGACATCGAACGCATGTTCGGCATCTTCCCGCGTCTGCGCGAGCGCAAAGACCAACTGGCCGGCACCATGAGCGGTGGTGAACAGCAAATGCTGGCCATGGCGCGCGCGCTGATGAGCCAGCCCAAGGTGCTGCTGCTGGACGAGCCGTCCATGGGCTTGTCGCCCATCATGGTGGACAAGATTTTTGAGGTGGTGCGCGACGTGTCGGCCCAAGGCGTGACGGTGTTGCTGGTGGAGCAAAACGCCCAGCGCGCGCTGCAAATTGCCGACCGTGGCTATGTGATGGATTCGGGTGAAATCACCATGACCGGCAGCGGCAAAGACCTGTTGGTCGATCCCAAGGTGAAAGAAGCCTATCTGGGTCATTGAAGGCAGGCGCGCGCCGGTGTCGGCAGCGCAGGGACAGGGAACTAAAATGCAGGGTTTTGTGTGATGTCTGAGTGGCGCTTACAAAGTGCCGCTGCTCCACCCCGATCTGCCCGCTGGGCAACCACCTGTTCCTTTTATGTCCCAAGCCACACCCAACAGCCCTGCCGCCGATACCGCCGTGAGCGGTGCCCACCACGCGTTTGATGACAACCAGTTGATCGTCGAGCGCCGTGAAAAGCTCAAGGCCCTGCGCGACGCGCAGCAGCAGGGCAAAGGCGTTGCGTTCCCCAACGACTTCAAACCGTCGGACAAAGCAGCGGGGTTGTTCGTGTTGCATGGCGACGCCACCAAGGAAGAGTTGGAGGCCAACCCGTCGCGTGCCCGTGTGGCTGGGCGCATGATGCTCAAGCGCGTCATGGGCAAGGCCAGCTTTGCCACGTTGCAGGATGCTTCGTTCGGCCCCTCGGGTGGCCGTATCCAGATCTACCTGAACACCGACAGCGTGGGTGCAGAGATGCTGGAGACCTTCAAGCACTGGGACCTGGGTGACATCGTGGCCGCCGAGGGCGTGCTGTTCAAGACACGCACCGGCGAGCTGACCATCCACGCCGACAGCATTCGCCTGATCACCAAGAGCCTGCGCCCGCTGCCCGACAAGTTTCACGGTATTCACGACCAGGAGATCAAGTACCGCCAGCGTTAT
>DAIOEI010000315.1:0-3419 GCA_036746335.1 Hydrogenophaga sp.
CGTGATGGCCACAAAGTACGCGCAGGGCGCGCTGGCGCAACAGGTGGTCTGAAGCCCCCATCCCGCGTTGCGTTCACGAAACAAGGCCACCCCAACGGGTGGCCTTTTGTATTTTTTTTGCCCAACACACACAAGGACCGATCTGCAACCATTGGCGGTTTTGTCCATTTTTTGACGAATACCCCGAGACAGAAAATCACCCGCACCGTCGGCTGAACGACACTCCAGACGCTTTTGGCTCAAGTCCCCATGAGCCTCAATGTGTCTCCAGGAGTCTTCATGAAAAACCTCGCTTCGGTGCGCTGCTTGCTGGCAGCCTTGTTCCTCACCACGCTGGGCGGCTGCGCAAGCTCTGTGGTACCAACCATGGCGCGTTCTGCTGAAGGGCCGGTCGTGTTGCAGCAGACGGTGTTCTTTCAGCAAGCGGAAGTCGACGATGCAGCCAACGCTTATGCGCAGGCGTACGTCCGTGCCATTACCGAAAGCCTCGCAGCGGGCAAGTACATCGAATCGCTGGCGTATCAGCAGGCCAACGCCGAGTCCTGCCTCAGCAGCCGCGCCCAGCGCTTGCTCGGCCGTGAGCTGACGACCGAGGAAAAGCGGATGGTGCGCAGCGGCTCGGTCACCGAAGCCCAGGTGCAGGCTTACCAGAAGCTCTCTCACGGCTACTTTGTGCGCGCCAATGGTCTGGAGATGTTCTCCTGTGACCATGCCGGATTGAAGGTTGCCAGCAGCGCCCGGCACTGAGTCCCTTCGCGTTGTTTTGTCTTCACAGCCAAAAGGCCACCTTTGCGGTGGCCTTTTGTTTTAGGGTTTTTGCCGTCTGGGGTGAATGCGTGGTCTGTTGATGTAAGTGGTTGATTTGTCACGTTTTTTTACGGTTTTTAGGGTCAAGAAACTGGGTGTGTGGTCGATGAATAAGACATTCCCGGATCCCGATGTTCATCGCACCAGGATCCCGCCAATGTCCTTAAGGAGCTGTCATGAAAACCACCGCATTCTTCCGCCTTTCCCTGGCTGCCATGGCCTGTGCCGCGCTGGCCGCGTGCACCACCGTGCCAGCGCCGGTCGCCGCACCGGTGACGGCCAAACCGGTACTCATGATCCAAGCCAGCTTCTTCCAGCAAGCCGAGGTGGATGAGGCGGCCAATGCCTACGCCGCTGCCTATGCGCTCGCGGTCAAAGAGAGCCTGATGGCGGGCAAATACATCGAGCCCCTGGCCTACCGTCAGGCCAACGCCGAGTCTTGCCTCAGCAGCCGGGCCTACCGCCTGCTGGGCCGCGAACTCACAGCCGAAGACAAGCTGGTGGTGCTGCGCAGCGCCGTGACCGATGCGCAGATCCAGGCCTATCAAAAGCTCTCCCAGGGCTACTATGTGCGCGCCAATGGCCTGGAGATGTTCTCCTGTGACCATGCCGGACTGAAGATCGCTTCCAGCGCCGGGCGCTGAGCGCACCAGCGGGGGGCCAGCGCCGCCACCCGCCCTGAATCTGGCATGCTTGCAACACCCGCAGGGCGGGCGGTGCAGGCAGGTCAGAGAGGACATGACCCCGTTCGTTTGACGCCGCCAACGCCCGTGTTTCAGGCGTTTCGGCTCAAGGGGGGCACATGTACCGTTTTGCTTTGTGGTTGCGCGACCCGCGCAACCTGGTGTGGACCACGCCCGCGCTGGCCAGCGTGATCGCCGTGGCCCTGGCGTTGGCGGCGGCGGGCGGCAACGCCTGGATTCCGCCCGGCGTCTTGCCCGATATCGAGCGCGGCACGCTGGACACCCTGCTGGGTGTGATCGCTTCGAGCATGCTCTCGGTGACCACCTTTTCGCTGGGCATCATGCTCTCTGCGTTTGCCTCTGCCTCCAGCGGCGCCACGCCCCGGGCCACCGAACTCGTGATGGGTGACGACGGCACCCGGGTGGCCATTGCCAGCTTCATCGCCGCCTTCATTTACGCCGTGATCGCGCAGACGGCGCTGGGGCTGGGCTACTACGGACCGACGGGGCGCTTCATCCTGTTCGTGTTCACCGCCATCGTGCTGGCCTACCTGATCTTCACCTTGGTCAACTGGGTGCGCACGCTCACACAGCTCGGGCGCCTGGGCAACACCCTGGGCAAGATCGAGGCCGCAGCCGAAGCGGTGATCGATGCACACCGCGCCGAGCCCTGCATGGGCGCCGTGCCCGCTGCCGGGTCAGCTTCGGGTGCGCCTGTGACAGCCGATGTGGTGGGTTACATCACCCACATCAACATGGACAGCCTGCAGCAACTGGCGGCGGCCAGGGGCTGGCGCTTGCACCTGCGCGAGCGGCCTGGCGCCTTTGTCATGCCCGATACCGTGCTGGCGCGTGTTCAGGCCGTCCCAACCGACGGCGCCCAGACCGAAGGCCACGGCGGTGCGGAGGCCGATCCGGAAGCCCTGGCCATCATCCACCGCGCGTTTGTGATCGCAGGGCAGCGCAGCTATGACCAGGACCCGCGCTTCGGACTGATCGTGCTCAGCGAGGTGGCACAAAGGGCCCTGTCCCCCGCCGTCAACGACCCCGGCACCGCCATCCACGTCATGACCATCCTGACCCGTCTGCTGTTTCGCCTGTCGCAGCCTGCCAAAGACGAAGCTGCCGCGAAGGCGCAACACCGTTATCCCGACCTCACGGTGTTGCCGCTGGAAGATCGCGACTTCGTGTTCGACGGTTTTGACCCGATAGCCCGCGACGGCGCGGGCCTGCTGGAAGTCGGCATGCGCATGCAGAAGAACCTCGCTGGCCTGGCGCGCGGCGCCACACCGGCGCTGGCCCAGGCAGCCCGGGAGCAATCCGAGGTCGCCATGGCGCGAGCCCTGGAGGCGCTCACGCTGGAGACCGACCGCCAGCGGCTTCGGCAGGCGCATGGCGCACCGCTGCGCGTCGCCGAAGACTGAAAGAAAAAAACCGCAAGCTGCGATAATCTGCCGGAATGGTTCACAGCCCGCTGACTGTTCGGTCACCGGGCTTTTTCTTTGCGCTTCGTTTTCCGCGACCGACCGATCATGACCACCGCCCTGCACACTTCCGCCCTGAAATCCCTTCCGTTGCTGGCGCGCGGCAAGGTGCGCGACAACTATGCCGTGGGCGACGACCGCATTTTGATGGTGGCCTCTGACCGCATCAGCGCCTTTGACGTGATCATGGGCGAACCGATCCCGGGCAAGGGTGCGCTGCTCACCAAGCTCAGTCTGTTCTGGTTCGACCGGCTTGGCCCCAAGGGTCTGAACATCTGCCCGATCCACCTGACCGGCGACGCGCCCGAGAGCGTGGTGTCGGCCGAAGAGGCGCCGCAGGTGATTGGCCGCTCCATGCTGGTGCAGCGCTTGAAGCCCATCCCGGTCGAGGCGGTGGTGCGCGGCTACCTGGCCGGCAGCGGCTGGAAGGAATACCAGGAGAGCC
>DAIOEI010000316.1:0-3410 GCA_036746335.1 Hydrogenophaga sp.
GTGCCCATCACGGTGGTCGGTGCTTTTGCCGCCATGGCGGTGATGGGCTTCAGCGTCAACCTGCTGACGCTGTTCGCCATCGTGCTGTGCATCGGCATCGTGGTGGACGACGCCATCGTGGTGGTGGAAGGCGTGGCCCAGAAGATGGAACAGGGCCTACCTCCCCGGCCCGCCGCCACGGCGGCCATGAAGGAACTGCTGGGCCCGATCATCGGCATCACGCTGGTGCTGTGTGCCGTGTTCCTGCCAGCGGCCTTCCTGCCCGGCATCACCGGGCAGATGTACCAGCAGTTCGCGCTGGTCATTGCCGCCACCGCCGTGCTCTCGGGCATCAACGCCATCACCTTGAAGCCGACGCAGTCGGCGCAGTTTCTGCGGGTGGCCAACCCCGACAAGAAGCCCGGCTTCCTCGCGGGCGCCTACATCCGGGGCTTCAACCGCGGCTACGGCGCGCTGGAGGCGGCCTACATGCGGCTGATCGGCGGGCTCATCCGCTTCAAGTGGCCCAGCGCCGCCGTGGCCGTGGGCCTGATGGCCGTGGCGCTGGTGGGCTTCATCCGCATCCCCACCAGCTTCATCCCCACGGAGGACCAGGGCTATCTGCTGTTGTCGGTGCAGTTGCCGGATGCCGCCGCGCTGGGCCGCACGCAGGCGGTGCTGGACGACATCTCCCAACGCGTTCGCCGCGTGCCGGGGGTCAAGCACGCCATCGCGGTGGCGGGGGTGTCGGCCACGGAGGGCAACACCCCGCTGCCCAGTGCCGGGCTGGTGTACGTGACGCTGCACGACTGGAAGGAACGCACGGGTGAGGGCCAGGATCTGCGCAGCCTGTACGTCAAGCTCAGCGCCTTGCTGGCCGAGGTTCCCCAGGCGCAAAGCCGGGTGCTGCTGCCGCCGCCCATCAACGGCCTGGGCCTCGCGGGCGGCTTCCAGATGCAACTGGTGCTGAAGGACGGCAGCAACGACTGGAGCAAGCTCGCTGAAGCCGCGCAGGCGATGGTTGAACGCGCCAGGGGAGATCCTCGCTTCCAGGAGGCGTTCACCCCTCTGCGCGTGAACGTGCCGCAGCTGCGCATGGAACTCAACCGCTCGCGTGCCGAGGCGCTGGGCGTCTCGGTGAGCGACGCCTACGACACCGTGCAGACCTACCTGGGCGCGTCCTTCGTCAACCTGTTCTCGGCCCTGGGGCAGAACTACACCGTCTACGTGCAGGCCGACCCCGACACGCGGCGCGACCTGGCCGCCATCAGTGAGCTGACCGTGCGCAGCAAGGGTGGCGAGATGGTGCCACTGGGTGCCTTTGCACAGTTCACGGCCACCAGCGGGCCGGCGGTGGCCTCGCAGTACAACCTCTACCCCACCGCCGCCTTGTTGGGCGCCGCGGCACCGGGCGTGGCCAGCGGCGAGGCCATGGCGGCACTCGAAGAATTTGCCGCCGAAATGCTGCCCCCCGGCGTGGGCTACGAGTGGACCGCCATGTCCTACCAGGAAAAGCTCGTGGGCAACACGGTCGTGCTGGTGTTCGGCCTGGCGCTGGTGCTGGTGTACCTCGTGCTGGCAGGCCAGTACGAGAGCTGGCGTACCCCGTTGCCGGTGTTGCTCTCGGTGCCGCTGGCCCTGGTGGGCACCGTCGGCGCGCTGCTGGCGGTGGGTTTGCCGAACAACATCTACGTGCAGATCGGCCTCGTGCTGCTCATTGCGCTGTCGGCCAAGAACGCCATCCTGATCGTGGAAGTCGCCTCCGAACTCATCCACCAGGGCCATGGGGTGGCCGAGGCCGCGTTGGAAGCCTCGCGGCGGCGCCTGCGCCCCATCCTGATGACCTCGCTGACCTTCATCCTGGGTGTGGTGCCGCTGGTGCTGAGCAGCGGCGCGGGTGCGGCGGCACGCATCTCGATCGGCATCACCGTGCTGTCGGGCATGTTGGCGTCAACTGTTCTGGCTGTGGCTTTTGTGCCCGTGTTCACGGCGTTGTTGTTGCGGCCAAAGGCCCATTCTTGAGGATCGGTTCCCAGTGCTGGTTTGGCAGGCGCGGAGTGGCATGTTTCCTCGCACGGCCGCTGTCGGCGCAGGGTCGGGAAGGGTCTGAGCGGTTCGGAAAGGCGGCAGACCACTCTGGCCCATGCGACAGCACTGTCGCAATTCGTCGTGCATCGTCAACGCGCGGTGTGGCAGGGCGGTGTTCAATATTGGAAAGCACCATGTCGTGATGCGTCTGCTTTTCCTCCGTCTTTACAGGAGTCCAACATGCTTAAGTTCCACCCAGTGCCGCCCAACTCCACTGTTGGTGGCGTCGCCTCGGCGCTGGCCGCTTCGACGGCCTTCTTTGCCGAGGCGGCCCGAGCGAGCGGGGGACAGGTCAAGCGCAACGACTCCAAGGGACACGGCGCCACGCGCAACGTGCAGCGCGCTGAATGCCCCTTGGCGGCCGGAGGCTGAACCGCCATGGATGAAATCGTCCTCAATGATCTTGCAGCCTCAAATCTGAAGTTCTGGCTGGGCGCCTTGATCGTCGCTTTGCTGGGTATCTCTGCTGTAGAAGGCATCGTTATGTCGCACCGTGCCCCGGAAGGTTACGACTGGCGGGCCTTCGCGGTGTCGATAGCCGATGCTGTGGGTCGGCGCTTGACCGAAGCGGTGTCCTCCAGCCTTGGGCTCATGCTCGCGATCCCTTTGATCAGCTGGGTCTACGAGCACCGCCTGTTCACGATCGGCGCGGAGTCGTGGTGGGCTCTCGCGCTGCTGTTCGTCGGCAACGAGTTCTGCTACTACTGGTACCACCGCAGCGGGCATCGCGTGCGCTGGTTCAACACGCCGTCGAACCACCGTGTGCACCACGGCAGCAACCCGGAGTATCTGGATTGCAACTATGGTGGCGTTCTGATGATTTTCGACCGTCTGTTCGGCACCTACGTGGAAGAGCGCGCCGACTTGCCACAGCGTTATGGCCTGGCCACGCCACTGCTGACCTATAACCCGCTGCGCATCGCTTTCCACGAGTGGATCAATCTGGCACGCGATCTGCGTGACGCACGCAGTGCGTTGGACATCTGCCGCGCATTGTTCTCGCCGCCGGGCGCACGCAAAAGCGCGACGAGACGGGAGGCAACAAGCTGAAATCGATTAAGCCTCGACGACCTAACCCCAAACGACGGACCCAACACCGACGACCTGCATCTACCTGGCCCACGGTGAATCCCCCGAAATGATCAGCCAACGAGAAACCTTGATGACCCACAACCTATCCTCTCTCTCCGTCCTTTGCTTGGCGGTTACGCTGCTGGCAACCGCCTGCGCCACGTCCAACGTCACCGCTCAAGGCACCGATTCGGCACGCCAGGGAAAAATGCGTGCTGACTTGCAGAAGCGCTTCACCGCTGCCGACACCAATGCCGATGGCCGGCTCAGCC
>DAIOEI010000317.1:0-3408 GCA_036746335.1 Hydrogenophaga sp.
GTGCGCCCGCCGCGCTGGCAGAAGCCGGTGAAGCTGAAGGAGGCGTCGGTCGGGGTGGCGCAGTTCAGGCCGAGGAGTTGGCACACTAGAAAACCCCCCTGCGCCGCTGTGCGGCTTCCCCCCTGAGAGGGGGGACTGCACCTGTGGCCCGGCAAAGCCGGTTCCACGGTGCAAGCTGGACAAAGCCACTTCGATTCGGCGAGGTCTGGGGCACGTGAACATTCCGTTGGCGAAAACACTATTGTGGCGCAGGCGGGTCCTCGCGCAGACGCCATGCGGCCCAGAGCGCAGCGGCACAAGTCAGGGCCAGCATGACAAAAGTCTCGTTGAAGGCGGCGAGCCGCTGCGGGTTGGGGTCCACGGTGTCCAGCCGGAACCCGTGCGCCGCCACGCGCCACTCCAGCACAATGCCGCACAGGCTCACGCCCACTGCACCACCGAGCATGCGCAGGAAGTTGATGGCGCTGGAGCCCTGGGGGATGTGCGAGCGGTCCAGCCCGCGCATGGCACCCAGGTTGAGCGAGGGCAGGATGAAGCCCAGCCCGATGCGCCCGAGCACGGCCCAGGCCACCAACAGGGGGATGACATGCGCGGGTTCTCCCAGGTCGATGGTGGGCATGAGCGCAAACGACATCGCCAGCAACGCCAGGCCGATGCTGACCAGCCGGTGCGTGGGCTGGTGGTCGGCCAGTCGGCCAACAAAGGCAATGGTGACCGCCAGCACCAGGCCCGCCGGCAGCAAGATGCTGCCCACATAAGAGGGCGAGAGCCCCAGCCCCATCTGCATGTAAACCGGCAGCAAATAGGTGGAACCAAACAGCGCGATGCCGTAGATGAAGGCGACGATGCTGCCCATGGCAAAACGGCGGTCGGTGAACAGGCCCAGGTTCATCAGCGGGTCCACCCCGGCGTCGGGATGGCGCCGCCGCGCCTGGAGGGTGCGTCGCTGCAGCCACACAAACGCCAGCAACGCCCCAACGGCGCTGCCCAGCAGGGCTGCAGCTTGCACCGCCGTGCCGTTCTGCAGCGCCACCAGGCCGTTGAGCAGGCAGAGCGTGCCAGTCGTGGCCAGCAACAGCCCGCGCCAGTCGAGCCCGGGGCCCTGGGCGTTGGCCGCGCCGCCCCCGGGCGAGGTGCTGGGTACATACCGCCGGGCCAGCCACAGTGAGACCAGACAGAACGGCACCACCATAAAAAAGATCGAGCGCCAGCCAAAACCATCCACCAGCAGCCCGCCCAGGCTGGGCCCGATGGCCGGCGCCAGCACCACGCCCATGCCGAAGATGCCGCTGGCCCGCCCCTGCTCGTGCGGCTCAAAAGCGCGCAGGATGATGATCGCCGGGATGGGCTGCACCACACCCGCCGCCAGCCCCTCGGCCACCCGCGCGGCCAGCACCAGCGGAAAATCGTTTGCCAGCCCACCCGCCACACCCCCGACCAGCAGCAGCCACATACAGGCCGAGTAGGTGCGCCGGTAGCCGTAGCGCGCCAACAGCCAGGGTGTGGTCAGCATGGAAACGGTCATGGCCGCCATGAACCCGGAGGTGACCCACTGCGCCCGCTCCTGGCCCAGCGTGAAGTGCTGGCTCATGTCCGGAATCGCCACATTGATGATGGTCGACGACATGATGGCGGCCATGGTGCCGACCATCACCGAGAGCAAGAGGAACCAGCGGTAGCGCGGCCCGTGTCGCTCGCGCAAAGCGTCCAGGGCGTTGGGGTCAGGAATGGACGCGCTCATCAACAACGGGCCAGATCGCGGTGGACGTTGCTGACGTCTGTCCGCCATCCAGCGATGTCAGTCCGGGGCACTCGCAGCAGAGCGTCGGCGCCACAGGCGAATGCCCAGCAACAGCAAGGGCACGGTGTGGAACAGCAGGTCAAATATGTCGAGCGGCCGGGTTAGTGTGCCCTGCGAGAGCATGCGCAGCTTTTCCACCAGATGCGGCTCGGGCACCACGGGCGCCACGGCCAGCCACAGCGCGATGACCACCAGCCAAACCAAGGGAATGCGATCGATCAAGGCCATCATGGTGGGGTCGGCGCTTGGGCCGCTTCAAACGCATTCACACAGTCCGCACAAATGCAGGCCCGGCTCCTGGCCGCCTCGGGAACGCAACTGAGCAGCCCGGCGCCGAACGTGCGGGTGGTACACCAACAAGCGGCTTGCGGGACACCAGTGCTGCGTTCAATTTCCATCGCGCAGCGGTTGGCCGAACTACACAGGGGGCACGCGGCAGGGTCGATGGCTTGGATGGACATGGGCAGCCGATTCGTGACACAAAACCGCAGTGTATCGGTCTGGCCGACCGATCGGGATCGCATCGATCTGGCGCCAGCGCATTCGCCCGCAAAAGACACATCACCCAGTGGCATCGCTGGTGAAGTGCGCCACCAGCGCTTCGCCCCAGGCCCAGGGTCCGGTCAGGCTCAGTGTCAGCACATGCCAAGACCCATCCACCTGCCAATGCAGGTCGGTATCCCACAGGCCGTCCTCCTCCAACGGCCCCCGCTCACCGGGTTGATGGGACTCCGCCCACGACAGCACCGCCTGCACCTCGGTCTGCAGCATCGGCACATCGGCCGCTGCCACACTGGCCATGGCCTCCCAACTGCCATGGCCCTCACCGTCTTCACAGGCCTCAAACAGCAAATACTGCAGCTTCATGAACGCAGCTCAGGCACCCAATGGCAACACCGCCGTAACCTCGATCTCCACCTTGGCACGCGCTTCCACCAGACGGCTGACTTCCACGCAGGTCATGGCCGGGAAGTGTTTGCCCATCACGTCGCGATAGGCCGATCCCAGTTCGCGCAGGCGGGCGTTGTACTCGTCTCGGTCTGTGATGTACCAGGTCATGCGGACCATGTGCTCGGGCCCTGCGCCGGCACAGGCGAGCACGGCGTGCACGTTCAGCAGCGCCTGCTTGGTCTGGTGGATGAAATCGTCGCTCTCGAACCGCTGGTCGCCGTTCCAGCCGATCTGGCCGCCGACGAAGATCAGCGTGCCTTTGGCAGCGATGCCGTTGGCATAGCCCTTGGGAGTCGCCCAGCCGGGCGGTTGGAGGAATTGCATGGAGATCCTTCTTGGGGTGTTCAGGCTTGCGCGGCAGTGGCCATCTTGCGCAATGCAAAGCGCTGCAGCTTGCCGGTTTCGGTGCGCGGCAGAGCGGGCACAAAACGCACGTCACGCGGGTACTTGTAGGGCGCCAGCGTGTGCTTGACGTGGTCCTGCAGTGCCTTGACCTGGGCTGGGTCGGCAGCTTCACCGGGCTTGAGCACGACATAGGCCAGGATCACCATGCCGCGTTCGTCGTCCGGTTTGCCGACCACGCCGCATTCGACCACCGCCGGGTGCTGCAGCAGCGCGGCTTCCACCTCCGGACCGGCCACGTTGTAGCCAGCGGT
>DAIOEI010000318.1:0-3402 GCA_036746335.1 Hydrogenophaga sp.
GAGAAGCCATCGAAGTACTGCAGGAAGTCTTTGGCCAGCACAGCGTTGCTCGGGATCTCGCACATCATGATCAGCTTGAGATCATTTTCACCGCGCTTCAGCCCCTTGGCCGCCAGCAGCTCGGTCACCTTGCGGGCCTGTTCCAGCGTGCGCACGAAGGGCACCATGACCTGTACGTTGGTCAGGCCCATGTCTTCTCGCACGCGCTTCAATGCCTCACATTCCATCGCAAAGGCTTCGCGGAAGTCCTCGCTGATGTAGCGCGCCGCGCCGCGGAAGCCCAGCATCGGGTTCTCTTCGTCCGGCTCGTAGCGGCTGCCACCCACCAGCTTGCGGTACTCGTTGGACTTGAAGTCCGACAGGCGCACGATCACCGGCTTGGGCCAGAAGGCCGCGGCGATAGTCGCCACACCCTCGGCCACCTTGTCCACATAAAAAGCGCGCGGCGAGGCGTGGCCACGGGCCACCGACTCCACCGCCTTCTTCAGGTCAGCGTCGATGGCCGGGTAGTCCAGGATCGCCTTCGGGTGCACCCCGATGTTGTTGTTGATGATGAATTCCAGACGGGCCAGGCCGACGCCGCCGTTGGGAATCTGGCAGAAGTCGAACGCCAGCTGGGGGTTGCCCACGTTCATCATGATCTTCACGTCCACCTCGGGCATCACGCCGCGCTGCACCTCGGTCACCTCGGTCTCCAGCAGGCCGTCGTAGATGTGGCCAGTGTCGCCTTCAGCGCAGCTGACGGTCACCAGCGTGCCGTCTTTCAGGTGGTCGGTGGCGTTGCCGCAGCCCACCACAGCCGGGATGCCCAGCTCGCGCGCGATGATGGCGGCGTGGCAGGTGCGGCCACCGCGGTTGGTGACGATGGCACTGGCGCGCTTCATCACCGGCTCCCAGTTCGGGTCGGTCATGTCGGTCACCAGCACATCACCGGGCTGCACTTTGTCCATCTCGCTGATGTGGCTGACCAGCCGCACCGGCCCGGTGCCCACCTTCTGGCCAATGGCACGCCCGCTGGCCAGCACCGTGCCCTTGCCCTTGAGCTTGTAGCGCACCTCGGCCTTGCCGGCCGCCTGGCTTTTCACCGTTTCCGGCCGGGCTTGCAAGATGTAGAGCTGCCCATCGGTGCCGTCCTTGCCCCACTCGATGTCCATCGGGCGGCCGTAATGCTGCTCGATCACGATCGCGTAGTGGGCCAGTTGCTCCACGTCGGCGTCGGTCAGGCTGTAGCGGTTGCGCTGCTCGACCGGAACGTCGATGGTCTTGACCAGCTTGCCGCTCTGGGCTTTTTCCTCGGCCGTGCTGAACACCATCTGGATCAGCTTGCTGCCCAGGTTGCGGCGGATCAGCGCGCGCTTGCCCGCCTGGAGCATGGGCTTGTGCACATAGAACTCGTCGGGGTTCACCGCGCCCTGCACCACCGTCTCGCCCAGGCCGTAGCTGGAAGTGATGAAGACCACGTCTTCGAAGCCGGACTCGGTATCGATGGTGAACATCACACCGGCCGCGCCGGTGTCGGAGCGCACCATGCGCTGCACGCCGGCCGACAGGGCCACATCGGCATGGGCAAAGCCTTTGTGCACGCGGTAGCTGATGGCGCGGTCGTTGTAGAGGGAGGCAAATACCTCCTTCATCTTGTGCAGCACCTCGTCGATGCCATGCACATTCAAGAAGGTTTCCTGCTGACCGGCGAACGAGGCGTCGGGCAGGTCTTCGGCGGTGGCCGAGGAGCGCACTGCGAAGGTGGCCTTGTCGTTGTCGCCCACCAGCGTGACGTAGGCGTCGCGGATGGCCTTTTCCAGGTCGGCCGGAAAGGGCTGGTTTTCCACCATGGCGCGAATTTCGGCACCGGCTTCGGCCAGGGCGCGCACGTCTTCGGTGTCCAGCGCATCCAGGCGGGCATTGATGCGCTCCGTCAGTCCATCAAATTTCAGGAATTCGCGGAAGGCATGGGCGGTGGTGGCAAAGCCGGTGGGCACCTTCACGCCTTGCGGCAGTTGCGAGATCATCTCGCCCAGGCTGGCGTTCTTGCCGCCGACGGACTCGACGTCGCTCATGCGCAGTTTTTCGAAAGGGACGACCAGATCGGTCGCGCCAAACAGTTGGGACATGGGAAAACTCCTAAGGTTAAAAAACCGGGGTACGCCAAGCGCCTGTTAAAGACCTGTGGTTGTGTAATGGGTCGGGCAGGATGCTCAGCCTCGCAAAGCGGGGGCGGTGCCAGATAATGCAGGCAAGACCATTCAGCATTTTAGGATGGCGCCCGCCCTGGCGGGCTGAAGAATGTCTACCCGGCTTTGAAAAGCTTTTTCAACGCATTTGAAATCCTGCCGCCCACGCGCGCTTAGCCCATGCCCAATCGCACCGCTTTCTTCATTTCCGACGGCACCGGCATCACCGCCGAAACCTTTGGCAACGCCATCCTGAACCAGTTCGGCATCGAAGTGCGTCGCGTTCGGCTGCCGTTTCTGGACAGCGTGGACAAGGCGCACCAGGCGGTGCGCCAGATCAACCACACCGCCGAGGTCGAAGGCAAAACGCCGCTGGTGTTCGCCACCGTGGTGAATATGGATGTGCTCAGCGTGGTCAAGGCGCAGTGCCAAGGCATGCTGATGGACATGTTCGGCACCTTTGTGGAGCCGCTGGAAGCCGAACTGGGCATCAAGTCCAACCACCGGGTGGGCCGCTTTTCGGATGTGTCCAAGAGCAAGGAGTACCACGACCGCATCGAAGCGATCAATTTCTCCCTGATGCACGACGACGGGCAGAGCCACAAGGATCTGGCGGGCTCCGACGTGATTCTGGTTGGCGTCAGCCGCAGCGGCAAGACGCCCACCTCGCTGTACCTGGCCATGCAGCATGGGCTGAAGGCCTCCAACTACCCGCTGATCCCGGAAGACTTCGACCGCCGCAAACTGCCGCCGGCGCTGGCACCCCACCGCAAGAAGATTTTTGGCCTGACGATTGCGCCGGACCGCTTGAGCGAAATAAGGAACGAGCGGCGGCCCAACTCGCGCTACGCGAGCCTGGAGAACTGCCGCATGGAGGTCAACGAAGCCGAGGCCATGATGCGGCGAGAGGGCATCCGCTGGCTCTCGACCACCACCAAATCGATTGAAGAGATCGCCACCACCATCCTGCAGGAAATCCGGCCGGAGCGGTTGGTGTACTAGGCTCCCCCCGCGCCGCCTATGGCGTCACCCCCCAAAGGGCGATGCAAGTGGCCCGGCAAAGCCGGTTCCACCGCATCCTGGTCAGGGCATAGCTTCACGCCGGAGGATCACCCAGCGCGCTTGTTGCCTCACGGGGTTGGGCGTCACGGTTTGTCTCTCGCGTCGGCTTTAGGCTTTTTCTTCGGGCCCAGGCCGTGGGCCTGGCGGCTCAGGGCGAAGGAGGCGAAAA
>DAIOEI010000319.1:0-3401 GCA_036746335.1 Hydrogenophaga sp.
AAGTGCGAGCGCGAGATCAGCTCCGGGTTGCCCACATATTTCAGTGCGCCTTCATAGACGCCGGGTATGCCGACGCGCGCCAGGTCGTCGCTCATCTCGCGCGCACGCTGCTCGCGCCCGCCACGCGTCTGGTGCAGGCCTTTGAGCAATGCGGGGTCTGTGTGGTCGAAGCCCAAGCCGACGATGTGCACCGTGACGCCGGCGAACGTGACCGATATTTCCGACCCCGTCAGGTAAGGCAGCCCCAAGGCCTGTGCGGCTGCGATCGCCCTGTCCTGGCCGCCAACTTCGTCGTGGTCGGTCAGAGACCACAGTTCCACCCCATTGTTCTTGGCGCGCTGCGCCAGCACTTCAGGCGTGAGGGTGCCGTCGGAGACAACGGAATGGCAATGGAGGTCGGCGTTGAGGATGTGGGTCACGCACTCATTTTAGGTTTGACGTGTGCTTGCAGCGAGCACGTGGCGCAAAACCTTGTGAAGCGCAGGTGCCTTCACCCCAGAACACCGCGGAACTGGCTTTGCCAGGCCGCAGGTTTTGTCCTCTTCAGGGGGTGACAGCCCGAATGGGCTGGCGCGGGGGTCAGCCTGTGTTGCGCAAACCGGCTGCAATCCCGTTGATCGAAATGTGTATGCCGCGGCGCACCTTGTCGTCGCGGTCGGCCTGGTTTTCTCCTGCCCGGTAGCGGCGAACCAGCTCTACCTGGAGGTGGTGCAACGGATCGATGTAGGGGAACCGGTGGCGCATGGAGCGCTGCAATGAAGCGTTGTTCACCAGACGCTGCTTTTCTCCGGTGATCAAGGTCAGCGCATCGGCTGTGCGGTGCCACTCGGCTTCAATGGCGGCAAACACCTTTTTGCGCAGCTTCTTGTCTTCGACCAGCTCTGCGTAGCGAGACGCCAGCGCAAGATCGCTCTTGGCCATCACCATGTCCATGTTGGACAGCAAGGTGCTGAAAAAGGGCCATTGTTTGACCATTTTTTGCAGCAGTGCTTGTTGTTTTGCGACGCCAGCCGGGCCGTTCTTATGCAGAAAACCAAGCACTGCCGAGCCGAAGCCATACCAGCCCGGTAGCGTGAGCCGACACTGGCCCCAGCTGAAACCCCAGGGAATGGCGCGCAGGTCTTCAATATGCTGGGTGGCCTTGCGCGAAGCCGGCCGTGAGCCGATGTTGAGTTCGGCGATCTCGCGGATGGGCGTGGCAGCGAAAAAATATTCCGCAAAACGTGGCGTGTCATAGACCAGCGCCCGGTAGGCGGCCATGCTGGCGCCCGAGAGCTCATCCGCCGCCTCCAGGAAGGCCTGTGGTGGATTGCGTGTGGGTTGCAGCAGCGTGGCTTCCAGCGTGGCAGCGACCAGCGTTTCCAGATTGCGGCGGCCGATCTCGGGGTTGGCGTATTTGGACCCGATCACCTCGCCTTGTTCGGTCAACCGTATCTGGCCGCGCACGGTGCCGGGCGGTTGGGCCAGGATGGCCTGGTAGCTCGGGCCACCACCCCGTCCGACGGTGCCACCCCGGCCATGGAACATCCTCAGTTGGATGTGGCGCCCATGCGCCTTTGTGGGCTCGCCATGCTGACGGACATTGGTCGCTTTCCCGGCTGTCGTCTGCTCGGTGGCCTGAGGCGTGTCAGCGGCCTCATTGAGTGCGTCGAACAAGTCAACCAAAGCGATTTCGGCTCGGTAGAGTTCCCAGTTGCTGGTGAAGATGCCGCCGTCTTTGTTGCTGTCTGAGTAGCCGAGCATGATGTCCTGCTCGCTGTAGCCATCGTGTGCACCGCGCAACACCATGTTGCGCACACCGGGCAAGGCGTAGTAATCGCGCATGATGGGCGCGGCGTTGCGCAGGTCTTCGATCGTCTCAAACAGGGGCACCACGATCAGGTCGGCCACAGCGTCTTCCGCCAACAGGCCGTGCATGAGTCCGGCTTCCTTCTGAAGCAAGAGCACTTCGAGCAGGTCGCTCGCGGTCTCGGTGTGGCTGATGATGGCGTGGCGTATCGCCTGTGCTCCGAAGCGCTCCCGACCGCTGCGGGCATGGTCAAAGATCGCCAGTTCGCTGCTTGTGTGGGCCGAGTAATGTGTGCCGGGTACCCTCAGTGGCCGGGCGTCGTTCAACTGTTGCAGCAGCACGGTGCGCTTGCCCATTTCGTCGAGTGCGCTGTAGTCGGACTCGATGCGCGCGCTAGCCAGCAGTTCGGCGACCACCGCTTCGTGCTGGTCTGAGCTCTGGCGCAAATCTATGGTGGCCAAGTGAAAGCCGAAGACCTCTACCGAGCGGATCAAAGGCCGCAAGCGCGAGCGGGTCAGCGCCGCGCCATGATGAGCCACAAGCGAGTCCTCAATGGTGTGCAGGTCCTTCAACAACTCCTGCGCGCTGAGGTAAGGGTCTTGCGGCGCAACCGCGTGCCTTGCGGCTTCACCACCAGTGAGTGCCTTGAGTGTGGCGGCAAGGCGCGCATACATGCCTGTCAGGGCGCGCCGGTAGGGCTCGTCCTGGCGGTGAGCGTTTTTGTCGGGTGAGCGTTCAGCGAGGGCCTGCATTTCGGGGCTGACGCGGGTGAGCATGGCCGATACCGACAGCTCGGCGCCCAGGTGGTGCAGTTGCGTGAGGTGGTGGCGCAAGACCATGTCGGCCTGGCTGTGCAGTGCGAGTTGAAGTGTCTGTGCGGTCACGTTCGGGTTGCCGTCGCGGTCGCCACCGATCCACTGGCCCATGCGCAGGAAGGGTGCCACGTTCTGTGTTGCCAAGCCCTCTTCAAGGTCACGGTAAATGCGCGGAATCTGAGACAGAAAAGTGCTCTGGTAGTAGCTCAGGGCGTTTTCGATTTCATCGGCCACGGTCAGCTTGGTGAACCGCAGCAGGCGCGTCTGCCAGAGCTGGGTCACGCGGGCGCGCAGCTGGGCCTCAAAATCGGCTTGGTCGCGCGGCAGGAGCTGCTCTCGCTCGGCCAACAGTTGTGCGATGGCGCGCTCGGCATCGAGAATGCTCTTGCGCTGTACCTCGGTGGGATGGGCGGTCAGAACCGGCGAGATGTGGGCGCTCGCCAATGTGTCGAGAATGGCCGTCGGCCCGATGCCGGCTTTGTGCAGCCTTTGCAAGGTCAGAGCCAGACTGCCTTCTTGCAGGTCGCCAGCACGCTCATGCACCGCGCGACGGCGAATATGGTGGCGGTCTTCGGCCAGGTTGGCCAGGTGGCTGAAGTAGGTGAAGGCCCGGATCACGCTGACCGTCTGCTCGCCGGAAAGACTTTTGAGAAGCTTCTTGAGCGCTTTGTCTGCGGACTGGTCATCGTGGCGCCGGAAAGCGACCGAGAGTTGGCGGATCTGCTCGATCAGCCCGTACATGGCAGCGCCTTCCTGCTCGCGGATCACGTCGCCTAGCACGCGGCCGAGCAGGCGGA
>DAIOEI010000320.1:0-3401 GCA_036746335.1 Hydrogenophaga sp.
CCGCAGCCATCAATTTGCGTGCCTTGCCGGAACAGCGAGATCTCATTGATCACGCCGCCACCCTGCTGGGCAAGAACCGTTCTGACTTCATGCTGGAGGCCGCTTGCGAGCGTGCGCAATCGGTATTGCTCGACCACGTGTTTTTTGGACTGGATACCGAAAAATTCCAGCAGTTCACTGCCCTACTCGACGCGCCGCCCAGTGCCAATGCAGGTCTTGAGCGGCTGATGGCCGTCAAGGCACCGTGGCACAGTCAACCGACATGAGCTTGAACCTGTCAGCGCCGCAGCCAATGGCGGCTGTGCACCAGCTGGACGGCTTCGAGTGCGGTGAGCCTGCGCTGGATGACTGGCTGAAACGCCGGGCGCTCAACAACCATCTGAGCGGGGCCAGCAGAACCTTTGTGGTCGTTGACGATGAACAGCGGGTGCGCGGCTTTTATGCCCTGGCTGCTGGAGCGGTCGCGCACCAGATGACCCCCAGTTCGGTGCGGCGCAACATGCCCGACCCGGTTCCCGTCATGGTGCTGGGTAGACTCGCGGTGGATCGTCGGGCTCAAGGCATCCAACTGGGGGCGGCACTGTTGCAGGACGCGGTCCATCGAGCCATTGCCGTGTCGCAAAACACCGGCGTTCGCGCTTTGCTGGTTCATGCGCTACACGAACAGGCCAAAGCGTTTTATGAGCACTACGGGTTTCAGGAATCGCCACTGCACCCCATGACGTTGATGTTGCGGCTGAACAGCGTCAAGGGTTGATTCGCCGGGGTGTGGCTCGCACGCCCACCCGTCCAAGCACGCCACAAATCCCTGGCTCCATTGCGGCGATCCGTGACACCGCCCCGCTGCGAATGGGGTTAGGGAACACGTTGTACCGCGCCATGGGCCACTCACCAAGGGCGCAAGTCGGCGCCCGGAATGCCGTGGGCTTCGAACCGAGCGTTTTGCGCGGCGATCCAGTCGCCGAACTCGGCTTCAAACGCTTTCTTGCGCGCCGCGAGGCTGGCCCTGCCCTGCCCGACTTGCAGTGCCTGGTACTGCTCTGCTGACAGGATGACCGTGTCAAGCTGACCGGCTTTTTCCACGAAAACAGGTTCGCGCTTAGCCTGCGCGCACAGGCTGCCAAACTGGTTCTTGGCGTAGGTAGCGGTAACGCGCATGGTGGGCTTCCGGGCTGAGTGATTGACCATGTTGGCTATTCCACCACACAGAAGGTCAAAAGCCCCGGACAGTTTCCTGTCCGGGGCTCTTGTTTTCAGCAGATGCCGAAGCGGCTTACTTCTTAGCAGGCGGCAAATCGGTGCAAGACCCGTGCGCCACTTCCGCCGCCATGCCGATGCTCTCGCCCAGTGAGCCTGCGCGTCGTTCAATCGCGCCAGCGGGTGGCCGGATGGACTATCAGCGCTCGGATGCGCTGCTTTAGGGCATCGGGCACAAAATCTTGTGCCAAGATCTGCTGGAGAACTTTTTTTCTCCGCCTGCGCCGCGCTCCATGTTGCCTACATGCTGCTCGTATTTGACGGCTAACTGCTTGCTCTTTTCTGCGATTCTCTTTTCCCGTTCTGCGTTGTCCGCTTCGATGGCTGCGGTTCTTTTGGCTATTTCGGCGGTTTCTGCCCGGGTGGCTGCAGCTTGCCGAAGCTGCCATTGAACGTATTTATTGACATCTTCCTCGGTCATTTCATCAACCATCTGAGCCAGCGTGCTGTCGGGCAGTTTGGCGATCTCTTCGAAAGTCAGACTTTCACCGCTTTTTCGCTTGAACGTCTGTTTGCCCTGGGTCGCCGCTTGAGCGGTCAGTGTCGCGGCTGTTGCTTGTTCGGCTTTTTGTGCCCGGACGGGGCACGCCACACCCCACGCCAAGGTCAGCGCCAAAACGGCCGGTAGTGTCGAAAAAGGGGCCTAGTACGCATCGATTTCTCCTTCGTTTTCATAGATGGGTTGGGCGCTGGTCAAGCCATTGTTGCAGCAGCGCATGCAATCCGATGGCGGTGACGCCGTGGCCCACCGGGTAGGCCTCGGCATCGGCGCCGCCGTGCACCAGATATTTGTGTTGCGGCATCAGGTCTTCGCAGGCGCTGTAAAAGCCCCGGCGGGGTTTGCCGTTGGGGCTGCGCTTGATTTCGATGGCCATGAGGCCCTGGCCTGGGGTGTCGATGAGGAGGTCAATCTCTGCGCCATTGCTGCTGCGGTAAAACCCCGCCTGGCTCTGGCGCGGTGCGGCATTGAGCAGGGTTTCGATCACAAAGCCCTCCCAGCTGTTGCCCACCACCGGGTGGGCAAGCACATCGTCGAGCGTGGTCAGCCCCAGCAGCGCGTGCAACAACCCGCTGTCGCGCACATACAGTTTGGGCGACTTGACCAGGCGCTTGCCGAGGTTGCTGTGCCAGGGTGTGAGTTTGCGCAGCAGCATCAAATCGCCCAGCATGTCGAGGTAGCGGTGCACGGTTTTGGTATCGATCACCAGGCTTTTGGCCAGTTGCGAAACATCCACCAAGCCCCCCTGCCCGTGTGCCAGCATGGTCCAGAGACGGCGCAGGGTTTGCGCGGGCAGGCGTGCGCCATAGCTGGGCAGTTCGCGCTCCAAGTAGGTGCTGATCAGATGGTTCCGCCAGTCCAGGCTTTGGATATCGCTGTGGGCCAACAGGCTGTTGGGAAAACCGCCACGCAGCCACACCTGAGGGTAGTGTTCGGCGGGCACCTCCGTCAATTGCAGGGGTGGCAGCTCCCAATAGGCGATGCGCCCGGCCAGGCTTTCACCCGATTGGCGCAGCAGGTCGCCACTGGCCGATCCGAGCAGCAAGAAGCGCCCGGCTGTGCGGCCCGCACGTCGACCTTCGTCGATCAAGCTGCGCAGCACCGGAAACAGCTCGGGCATGTGTTGCACCTCGTCCAGGATGACGAGTTTTTCGCTATGCAACGACAAGTAATTTTCCGCATCGGTGAGCTTTTGGCGGTCGCTGGGGCGTTCAATGTCCAGGTACACGGCCGACCGTGTGTCACCGATCTGGCGCGCCAGCGTGGTCTTGCCCACTTGGCGTGCGCCTAGCAAGGCCACAGCCGGGTAGTTGGCCAGTGCGGACTCCAGAAATGGTGTGAGATATCGATCATACATCCATGCATTATATGTATTTACAAGTTGTTTTTACATGGTTATTTGAAGGATCATCCGCATATCAGCCACCCGGGTAGAAAGGGTTGTCGATCTTGGATTTGCTCAGAGCGCAAAGGTGAAAGCCCCGGACAGTTTCCCGTCCGGGGCTTTGGATTTCAGCAGCGCTGAAGCGGCTTACTTCTTCGCCGGCGGCAGGTCGGTACAAGACCCATGCGCCACCTCCGCCGCCATGCCGATGCTTTCGCCCAGCGTGGGGTGCGGGTGGATGGTCTTGCCGATGTCCACCGC
>DAIOEI010000321.1:0-3383 GCA_036746335.1 Hydrogenophaga sp.
GGCTCCGAGAATAGGGCGGACCAGGCTTCGGATTTCTTGTCGAATTGGTTGGACATGGTGATGCCAGCGGCGAGAGGTTCTGGGCGCGCGGGGCCCTGTGGGTTAATGTGTCAGCCGCTTCGGAAAGGAATTTCGCCCGCGAAGGCCTCGTCGATTCGTGAAACAAGCCATGCAAGACTCTCGAATTTTATCGACCTTCCAGGATCTGCCGCCGCCTGCGCCCAAGCTCGCCCAAAAGGCGGAAGCGAACCTTCCGGGCTCGGTTCGCCTGCTGGACGCTTGCCAGGTGGGGGTGGTGTTGCGGGTGGTGCTGTTTGTGCAGGCCGTGGTGGCTGTTATCGCCCTTTTTGGCCCGCCTGGCCTGGACGCCTGGCTCGCCCAGTTGGCCATGCTCACCGGTGCTGCTTTACCGGCAGCCTTGTTGTGGCTGGTGCTCGCCTGTGCTTTGAAAAAAGTGCTGGGCCGTTGGTCACTCGCTGGTCAGTGGGGCGGCGGCGTGGCGTTGGGCGCGCTGGCTGGCCTGTATGGCTGCGCAATGCTGGCCTGGATGGGTCTGCTTGACCCTGCGCCCTGGCTGGGCAGCGCGGCCGCTGGTGCACTGACCGCGGCGGTTGTCGTGGCTGGCTTGGTCTGGCGTGTGCGCGCCCAGACGCCCGCAGAGACTGCGGCCCGCTTGGCCGAGCTGCAGGCACGTATCCGCCCGCATTTTCTGTTCAATACCCTCAACAGTGCCATTGCCCTGGTGCGCGAGGAGCCTGCAAAGGCCGAGCGCCTCCTGGAGGACCTCAGCGAGCTGTTTCGCCATGCACTGGCAGACCCGCGCGAGTCGGTCACGCTGGAGCAGGAGCTGGCACTGGCGCAGCACTACCTGGCCATTGAAGCGGTACGCTTTGGTGACCGTTTGCAAGTGGAGTGGCAACTGGATGCCAGTGTGGCTGCTGCGCGTTTGCCACCCCTGATCCTGCAGCCGCTGGTGGAAAATGCTGTGAAACACGGTGTGGAGCCCAGCCCTTGCGGTGCTGTGATCCGTATCAGCACCCAGCGGCGAAGCGGCTCGGTGGTCATCAAGGTGACCAATACCGTGCCTGCTGGTGCAGGCACGCCCGGCAACGGGCTGGCGCTGGACAATGTCCGTCAGCGCCTGGCTTTGTTGCACGACGTAGAAGGTCAATTTCAAAGCGCACTGGTCGATGGCGTTTATCAGGTGCGACTGGAGATACCGGTGTAAGCTGCAGCGCCGAGGGTGAACCGTATGCAAGGAACCGTTCGATGACGTTGAAGGTGTTGATCGTTGACGACGAAGCGCTGGCGCGGTCCCGGCTGCGCACCTTGCTGGGCGATTGCCGCAACCCGGACGCTCAGGTGGCGGGGGAGGCCGCCAACGCCGTTCAGGCCATGGACCTGATCCAGCATGGCGGTTGTGAGGTCGTGTTGCTGGATGTGCAAATGCCGGGGCTCGACGGTATGGCTTTGGCGGCGCAATTGCGCCAGCTGCCTGCATCACCATTGCTCGTGTTCGTGACGGCACATGCAGAACACGCGGTACAGGCCTTTGAGTTGGAGGCGCTGGATTACCTGACCAAGCCGGTGCGCCTGGAGCGGTTGGAGCAGGCCTTGCAGAAAGCCCAGCGGCATTTGGCAACCAACCCAGGCGGAACTGAAGAAAGTTCAGGCGCGGGCGAGACTTTGGTGATCCAGGAGCGTGGCCGTTCGGAGCGGGTGGCGCTGGGCGATGTGATCTACCTGAAAGCCGAGCTGAAGTACATCACGGTTCGCACGGTGATGCGCGAATACATCTACGACGGTTCTTTAAGCGAACTGGAGCAGAAATTCGGGCACTTGTTTGTACGGGTGCACCGCAATGCGCTGGTGGCGCGACGCTGTGTGCGCGCGGTGGAAAAGGTGCACGACCCTGTCGAAGGTGAGGGTTGGGTCGTGCGGCTGGACGGTGTGGACGAACGCCTGTCTGTTTCGCGCCGACAACTGGCAGCGGTGCGGGAGTCGTTGAACGGATGACGGGACGGGCTCAGGTGAGTTCCTGCTGGTCAAAGCATGCTGTTCATTCGACAAACCTCAGCCTTCAGCGGCTTCCGGTACCACGCCTTCGATGCCATGGGCGGGCAACTGGCTGAGATCGTCTGGCCCACCGTGGCGCAGGCCAGCAACGCACGGCTGAAGTGGCATGCCCAGGGATCGCCTGACGCAGATGTGCAGATCCGCATGCCACAAGGTCTCTGGCGCATCGGATTCGAGTACCTCAGCCGCGGCTTCCACAACGAAAGCCGCTTCACCTTGCACCAGACCGGCGAGCCCTTGGCGGTGGCCGATGTACTCCTCCCAGAGAACAAGCGGCAACGGCAGCGGCTGGTGCTGCACCAGCCTTTCAGTGGCCGTCTGGTGCGCACCCGTCAGTGGGCACGCGTGCGCTACCTCGTTGAGCGAGAGGGCCAGACCGTGGGTTGTGTGGAAGAGCCTGACTGGTTCAGCTGGCGCCGCGAACTGAGGGTGGACTTGCCGGTATCGCTGCCGGTGCCGGTCCGGCTGTTCATCGGTTTCATGGTCATCAACGCCTCGTTTCGCTGAAGCGCCAGCCGCTGACCTTCAGGTCTCGGCTGCTTCGATCAGAAACCGCACCCGCCGCTGCCCCTGCCATTCGTCGGCATCCAGCCGGAAGGCGACCTTGACCACCGGGGGCAGTGGCTCGGTGTGGCCGAACCAGATCCCATCCACCGGATCGCCCTGGTGTTTGAGCTTGAGCGCCAGGTGCTTCTCGCCCACCAGGCGCTGGCTGATCACCTGCACCTCTTCGCAGAACACCGGTGGCGCAAAACCCTGGCCCCAAACCTCGGCGTGCAGCGTGTCCACCAGATCGGTGCGCCGGTACTGCTTGTCCAGCGCGCCGTCGGCTTCGAGCTTGCGCTGCAGCGTGGCGGCGTCCAGCCATTCGTGGGCGACTTGCGCGAAAGCCTGCTCGAAGGTGTCGAGGTGTTCTTCCTCGATGGTGCAGCCGGCCGCCATGGCGTGGCCGCCGAAACGCAGCAGTACCCCAGGGTGGCGTTTGGCCACCAGGTCCAGCGCGTCGCGCAGGTGAAAGCCCGCAATGGAGCGGCCCGAGCCCTTGAGTTCGTGTTCCTTGCCCTCGGCGCCGCTGGCCGCGAACACGAAGGTCGGGCGGTGCAGTTTGTCCTTCAGGCGCGAGGCCACGATGCCGACCACGCCTTCGTGGAAGTCGGGGTCGAACACGGTGAGGGCCGGTGGCGGTTCCTCGCTCTCGTCGAACAGCTCCTCGACGATCATCAGCGCCTGCTCGCGCATCTCGCCTTCAATCGTCTTGCGCTCGCGGTTGATGCCGTCCAGCGTGCGCGCCAGTTCGTCGGCGCGGC
>DAIOEI010000322.1:0-3376 GCA_036746335.1 Hydrogenophaga sp.
CGATGACGGCCAGCTCCTCGCACTGCAGCAGCAGGATGTCCGGCGTGCCCAGGGTATCGGGCGGACAGCTGTTTTCCAGCTTCTTTTCGATGTAGCGCACCGCGTCATAACCGAAATAACCGGCCAGCCCACCGCAGAAACGCGGCAGACCGGGCCGCAGCGCCACCTTAAAGCGCTGCTGGTAGGCAGCGATGAAGTCCAGCGGGTTGCCGTGGTGCGTTTCCACCACCGCGCCGCCCTGCACCACCTCGGTCTTGGCCTCGGCGCCAAATCCGCTGGCGCGCAGCAGGGTGCGCGCGGGCAGGCCGATGAAGCTGTAGCGGCCGAAACGCTCGCCGCCGACCACGGATTCGAGCAGGAAGCTGTGGGCGCCATCGCCCCGGCCGTGGGCCAGCTTCAGGTACAGAGACAGGGGAGTTTCCAGGTCCGCAAAGGCCTCGGCCATCAGCGGGATGCGGTTGTAGCCTTGGCCGGCCAGGCTTTTGAATTCGAGTTCGGTGATCATGTTCAGACGCTCCGTCGGCTTCGGGCTGCGCTGCAGCGGGAGAAACCGTTTTTCTGGGGTGCCCGGTCAGGCGCGCTGCCGGGTTCGGGGGCTGGGGTGGCACGGGCGGGGTTCACCTGGGGTGAGCCGGGGCCCGCGCACCGCCGGGGGGAGTGCACGTTTACGCTGGCTTGCGCCAGGGCCAGGCTCCCCGGCCATGGTGGCCCGGCAGAAAACCCGTCAAAGGTGTGCTTGGAATGAACATAGCGCCAAAGTGTAGCAAAGCCATGCCAAAGATCGGAACCCGCATACGGTATTGGGCGGCAATCGCTCCTTACAGAAGCGCATGGTCGCCGCTACTCAAAACGCCAATCTGCGCTCACGGGCTGCCCCACCCGCAGCACCAGGCCATCGCCCTGCAAGACGATCGCGTTCATGCCAAACGTGATGGCGCCATCCAGGCGCCGATCCTGCCGATAGCTCTGCAGCACATCGGCGACGGGCGCTGATACGTGAGCGGTCTCGGGATCGATGTTCGGGATTGGGCACCGGGCGCAAGGTTTGACGTTTTCCAGCAAGGCCATGCCCTCGGGGGTATGAACACGCCATACACCAATGCGGTCTTCGTCAGCAGATTCCAAGCCTCCAAGCACGATGTTGGGCCGAAAGCGCCGAATGTCCACTGGCCCTTTGCCAGCCCGATCCAGCCTGGCGTTCAACTCGTCCAGCGAAGCGGCGCTGGTCACCAGAACCCCGAAGCCGTCTGCGAACTGCGTCAGCGACGCCCTGCCCCCGGTCCAACGGGTGCTGCACAGGCGCTGGACCTGCGGGTCAAAACGCACCAGGCGCAGCCGCTGCAAACCCTGGGGCGCATCAGCACCCAGGCAATCGCTGAACCACTGGGCCGCCAAATCGCCCATATCCCACGCCTGCACCACATCGTCCCAGACGCGCACCTTCACCGGCCACTCGGCTGCTTCCAGCGACAGGTGCAGTGCCAGCATGCCCGGCGCCCGAAGCACCATTTCACCGAGGCGAAAGCTGGGCCGGATCAGGGCCATGCGAGGCAGTTCACGTTGGGTCACGAACTCGCCCGCTTCGTCCACCACCATCCAGGCCCGGTCCCAAGCCAGGCCGGTAGGCGTGAGCTCTGCCTCCTGCACAGACAGCCCCGCGCAGGACTTCACCGGATGAATCCACAGCTGTTCGATGGTGGCTCGCACATCGCCGCCAGGGCTGGAAGACGGGGTTGACTCAATGGCGTTCATGGTTCTGGGTGTAGCGTATGAGGCGGGGATCCGGCTTTGGTATTGGTGTTGATATTGGAGGCCATCGACCACGTCATTCTGCCCTGCTCCTAAAATCTGCTCATGTCTTCGCCCGGCCAACGCCCCGCCCCATTCAAACGGTACGACGTCTGCATCCGTGGCGGCGGCATTGTCGGCCAGACACTGGCCCTGTTGCTGGCGCGCGAGCGTTTGCGGGTGGGGCTGGTGTGCGGCATGCGCCCACCAGCGCAGTTGCCCGATGTGCGCGCTTATGCCCTGAATCCGGTCGCTCGCGAACTGCTGCAGTCACTGCGCGTCTGGCCATCTGATCTCGCTGCGCAAGGGTCGGAGCAGTCCAACACCCTTGCCAGCGTGACCCCTGTGCGTGCCATGCATGTCTGGGGCGATGACGGTGGGGCGCTGTGTTTTGATGCCGCAGCGCAAGGCTGTGAAGCACTGAACTGGATCGTGGACGTGCCTGCGCTGGAAGAACGCTTGAACCAGGCGGTGGATTTCCAGAGCGGTATTGAGCGGCTTGCTGCGCCTGCGCCGGCGGCGCTCACGGTGATCTGTGAAGGCAAACGCAGCACCACACGGGACGAACTCGGCTTGGAGTTTGATACCCGCGCCTACCCACACAAAGCCCTTGCGGCCCGCGTGCGCTGTGAGCAAGCCCACGCGGGTATCGCCCGGCAGTGGTTTGCACAAGGCGAGATCCTTGCGCTGCTGCCACTGGATGGAGCCAGCGGTGAGCGCGTGGCGCTGGTCTGGTCCCTGCCCTCCGAGCAGGCCGATGCCTGGCTGCGAGCCGAACCAGACGCGCTGGCTGCGGCGGTACAGTCCCGCTGCGGCAATGCACTCGGTCCCATGACCCTGGAAGGGCCGGCGCAAACCTGGCCGTTGGAGCTTTCAAGAGCCCGCCGCTGGATCAGCCGCAGCAGCCATGGCAGTTTTGCGCTCGCGGGCGACGCGGCCCATGCCATGCACCCGCTGGCTGGCCAGGGCCTGAATGTGGGCTTGGCAGACGCAGCGGAACTTGCACAGGTATTGCGGGATCGGGAGTACTGGCGGGACTTGGGCGACTTGAAATTGCTCCGGCGTTATGAACGTGCCCGGCAGGCCGACGTACAGGCATTCAGTTGGTTGACAGACGGGTTGTTTGGCCTGTTTGCGCAAGATGACACCCGGGTGCAGGCGGTGCGCAACTGGGGCATGAACGGGGTCAACCGTCTTGGGCCTTTAAAACACTGGCTGGCGCGCCAGGCCATGGGCCCCACTGGCTGACCGTTTGCCGACTCTCTTTTTCTTTCTATGCACCGATGCCTTCGGGCCACACCATGAAACTCCTGAAAACCGGCCTGCTGGCCTTGACTGCCCTCTTCTGCCTGCAAGTGCATGCGCAAGAAGCCACGATTCGCAAAAACCTGCAGGAGCGCCTTCCGCGCCTCCCGCCCATTGATGAAATCAGCAAAACTCCCATGCCCGGCCTCTACGAGGTGCGCATCAACCAGAACGATATTTTCTACACCGATGAAAAGGGCGACTTCCTGATCCAGGGCTCGCTGATCGACACCAAGGCCCAGGTGGACCTGACCGAAAAGCGGGTGGAAAAACTCAGCGCCAT
>DAIOEI010000323.1:0-3375 GCA_036746335.1 Hydrogenophaga sp.
ACGACCAGGGCGCCCAGTTCGGTGGGTGGGCTGTCGTTGAGGCTGCCGCCAAAGGTACCGATGGCGGTACGGACTGCACTGACGACGACGACTTCACGGCTCATGGAAATGCTCCTCATAGGTGGATGGTGTTGGGATCAACACCACATGGTACGCCCAGCTCGCTTACACCGGGCTTGTGCCACGGCCCGGCCACCGGACTTGGGAGCAGACCTCAATGCGTGGCGTTGACCGTAAATGTTTTGTAGATGAAAATCACGAGAATAACTATTTTAGGTGCGCCGTATGCAAATTGGAGATCAATATGCCGGATATAAGTGGCTGTCGGAGGCGCTTGACGTGGCTCCGGTGCAGCCCTTGCGGGTGCGCAGCGTCATCGGTTCGGCGCGCTCCAGCGCTGCGTCGAACGGCTTCAAGGTCGAGACCTACCCGGCCCATTACCAGCCGGATGCGACGCTGAGCGCGCACCTCACGTTTGCGCTCAAGTACGAAGGCGTCGAGCTGGACTTTCTATGCCGCCTCTTCGAGGTCATCGGGCCGGGGCCTATCGCCCGATGGGCGCTGGACGAGCCCACGGGTGCGTACGCGCGCCGCTGCGGCTTTCTCTACGAGTGGCTCACCGGCTCCACCCTGGGTGGGGTGGGCGATGCCGGCGGGAACTACGCCGACTTGCTCAACCCGTCTCGTTACCTCACCGCCACCGTGCCCGACAAGGTGCGCCGCTGGCGCATCAACAACAACCTGCCAGGCACCCGCGCCTTTTGCCCTATGGTCAGCCTGGGGCAAAAGGGCTCGGCCGATCCGGCGCCGCTGCGCGCCGAGATCGATCACCTGCTCGATCGGTTCGGGGTCGAAATGATCGAGCGTGCCGTCAACTGGCTGACGATCAAGGAGAGCAAGGCCAGTTTTGCCATCGAGTCCGAAGGCAAGGAAGAAGACCGCATCCGCCGCCTGGCGCGCGCCATGAGCACCCACTGCGGCCAGATCGAGTCCGCCCTCACCGAAGAGGGCATGCTCACGATTCAGCGAGCCATCATGGGCGACAAGATGGTGGGTACGAGGCTGGGCATTCGCCGGTCACCGGTTTTTGTCGGGCACACCAACTCGCTCTTCGAGCCCGTGATCGACTACCTGGCGCCGCACCACGACCGGTTGCCCGAGATGATGGCGGGGCTGCGTGCGTTCGAGCAGCGCACCCGTGGTCAAAGCCCGCTGCTGCGGGCGGCGGCGCTGTCATTTGGCCTTGTCTACATCCACCCGCTGGGTGACGGCAATGGCCGACTCTCGCGCTTCCTGATTAACGACATGCTTCGGCGCGATGGCTTTCTGCCAGCGCCGGTGATCCTGCCGGTCTCGGCGGTGATCAGCGAGAACGCCATGCGGCGCGCCGCCTACGACACTGCTTTGGAGCACCTGTCTCGGCCGCTGATGGCCACGATGAATGCGGTGTGCAAGTTCGGCGCGGCTGCGCAATACCAAGACGGTGTCGAATCCAACCTGCGCGTTTCAGACTGGAACTGCGGGCTGGCCACCTGGCGCTATGCCGATCTCACCCTTCAGGCGGAATACTTGGTCGACGTCATCCGGCACTCGATCCTGCACGGCCTCAAAGACGAAGCTGTGTACCTGCAGCGCTACGACGTGGCGCGCGAGGGCCTCAAGAACATCATCGAAGGCCGCGACGAAGATTACGCGGCGATCATCGGAAGCCTGGTGACCCATATGAAAGTCACCGGCAAGCTGCGCAAGGCCTACTCCGGGGTTTTCAGCGACGAAGACTTGGCCCAGCGCATCGAGCGCGTGGTCTTCAAGGCCTTTGAGCTGCTACCCGACCATAACGATGACGATGGGGTGGTACCGCGCCTGGACGTGGTGCCCCGCCCCCCGCGCGCCAACCCCCTCAAAACCGGAACGCAACGCCCAGGTTGAGCGACAGCGGCTGGTACTTGGGCTGGCCGACCAGCGCCGTGCCCGGCGTGGTGGGCTCGAACGTGCCGCTGCCCACGCGGGTCCAGCGCACATCACCGCTCAGGCTCCAGCGGGAAGACAAGCTGTACTCCGCGCCCGCCATCGCCTGCAGCGCCAGACCGCCCTTGCGCGAATACTCCTGCTCCGCGCCGTCGCGCTCCACGTCAATGTCCATCCCCACCACGTAGCCCAGCCCCGCGCCCACAAACGGGCGCAGCGCGCCCCGCGCCGGGTAGCGGTAGTAGCCGTTCAAGAAGACGACCTCCGAGAAAATGTTGCCGTCCACGGCGACCCCGCCGATCCGGTCCAGAAAATTGCCCCGCTCGTCCAGCGCCAGCTCCGCCGCCCAGCCGTTGCTGTAGCGCTTCCCCACGGCCAGGCCAAAGCCGATGCCGCTGCCAAAGTCCACCTTACCGCCCACCGCCGAGCCCGCTGCGCGCGACTCCGACAGCGTGGTGGAACCCGCGACGCTCGGGCCCCCGTAAACGCTGACATACAGGCCGGGCTGGTCTTGGGCGACGGCGGACAAGGGCGCCAGCCAGGCGGCGGCCAGGCAAGCGGCACAACGGGTGATGGTGGATTTCATGGGGGCTCCTGGGGGTTGACGTTGCAGAAAGGTACAGAGCAGTGCAAAACAAAACTGTACAGTCAATTCATGAACTGAAAAGAAATTTTTGCGCATGCCCCATCATCCGAAGCTTGATACCGGCTCAACAGGAGGGCGCCATGTGCAGTCATTACCAAGGCGTGCGAGACGCGCAGCTCTTGCGCCAACTGTTCCGGGTCGAGCCACCGGCCGACCTGGGCAAGGCCGATCTCTGGCCCGGATACCCCGGCCTGCTGATCCGCCGCCCCCGCGAAAAAGACGCGGGGGACGACGCCGTGCCCGACCGCGAGGCGCTGCCCGGCCTGTTTGGCCTCGTGCCCCACTGGGCGACGGACCTGAAGATCTGCCGGAGCACCTACAACGCCCGCAGCGAAACGGTGGCCACCAAACCAAGTTTTCGGGACGCGTGGAAGCGGGCGCAACACTGCATCGTCCCCGCCCAGGCCATCTACGAACCGGACTGGCGCAGCGGCAAAGCCGTCCCCACCCGAATCGAGCGGGCCGACGGCCAGCCCATGGGCCTGGCCGGTTTGTGGGCGGCCTGGAAGTCACCCCAGGGGGAATGGGTGCACAGCTACACCCTGCTGACCATCAACGCCGATGCCCACCCGCTGATGAACCGGTTTCACAAACTGGCCGACGAGAAACGCATGGTCGTGGTGCTGCCGGAGGCGGCCTATGATGAGTGGCTGATGGCGACGGCGGAGCGGAGTTGGCCGTTTTTGGTGCCGTTTGCGGCGGAGGGATTGAGGGTTGGGAATGGGGCAGATTGAAGGTTGGCTGGGGCCGCTTTGCAGCGA
>DAIOEI010000324.1:0-3370 GCA_036746335.1 Hydrogenophaga sp.
TTTTTGTGCCTGTGAACTCAATCCCGAGCCAAGCCCGGCAACAGCCGCCCATCCGCCTGGCGTCAACGGTATATTCTGAGCAGTGAAGCCCGCCAACCCTGCCATCGTGTCCCAGTCGGCCGTTCGTCGCCTGCCCCGGCTGGCGCTGTGGTTGCTGTGTGTGGCGTATGTGCTGCCAGGCTTCCTGGGGCGTGAACCCTGGAAAAATGCAGATGTCGCGGCTCTGGGTGTCATGCTGGATATGGCCTCGGGCGCGAGCAGTTGGTGGACGCCACAACTGCTCGGTGTGGCCGCAGAAACCTCTGGCCTTCTGCCTTACTGGCTGGGTGCGCTGTTCATTCAGTTTCTGCCATTTCTCCCACCCGACTGGGCCGCCCGCCTGCCCTTTATGGGTTTGCTCGCCCTCACGCTGACCAGTACCTGGTATGCGGTCTACCACTTGGCACGCCAGCCAGCAGCGCAGCCAGTGGCGTTCGCGTTTGGTGGAGAAGCCCGGCCAGCAGACTATGCACGCTCCCTCGCCGACGCCGGCTTGCTGGCCTTGCTGGCCTGCCTGGGCCTGGCACAGATGTCTCACGAAACCACGCCCGACCTTGCCCGGCTGGCGATGGTCAGTGTGATGCTGCTGGGCGCTGCTCGCCTGGGCCATGCCGATGACCGGCATCCCTGGCACAGTGTGCTGATCTGGAGCACAGCCACCCTGGCACTGGCATTAAGTGGTGTGCCTTGGGTAGCGCTGGCCCTGGGAGTCGGGTTTCTGGTGGCCGTGTTGCCACTCCGGCTGGGGCGCCCACCGGACACAGCACACCCCCTGCTGCCATCGGCAACAGCCTTGTTTGCCATGGTCATCGGGGGATTCATGCTGATGGGCTGGATGCCTACACCCACGCTGTATCTGGCGACCGACCTGCTGGAGGCTCGCAGCCTGGGCCGGCTGCTGGTGTGGTTCACCTGGCCCGCTTGGCCACTGGTGCTGTGGACCGTTTGGGGGTGGCGCCATCAACTGCGCAGCTCTCACCTTTTGCTGCCGCTGTGGGCCTTGCTGGTCACACTGGTTTACGCCGCCATTTCTGATCAGAAAGACCGCAGCCTTCTCATGGCACTGCCTGCGATGGCGGCGCTTGCCGCATTTGCATTGCCCACCTTGCGCAGCGGCATCTCGGCCTTGATCGACTGGTTCACCCTGATCTTCTTTTCGGTCTGTGCACTGGCCATCTGGGTCATCTGGTTCGCCATGCAGACGGGCATACCCGCCAAACCAGCCGCCAACGTGGCACGGCTGGCGCCCGGTTTTGCGCCCGAGTTTTCTCTCGGGTTGTTTGCACTGGGAGCCCTCGCCACCATGGCTTGGCTGTGGCTGGCGCGCTGGCGCACAGGGCGCAGCCAGCAAGCCATCTGGAAAAGCCTGGTGCTGCCGGCGGCGGGCGCCACCCTGTGCTGGGTGCTGCTGATGACACTGTGGCTGCCATTGCTGGACTTCGGGCGCAGCTATGGGCCGCTCTCGCGCGGCATTTCGCGTCTGGTGCCAGCAGGCTCACCTTGCGTGTTGGCCGATGGACTCTCGCAGGCCCAGATTGCGGCTTTGCAGTACCAGGGCGGCCTCACCATGGTGCGCACGAGCCAAACTCAGATCACTGCGGCAGGTCCACATCAGAAGTGCAGAGCCATGGTGGTGGACCCGGAGTCACAACCCACATTGGACGAGCGTGTGCACCTGACCGAGTGGGCCTACAAAGCCAGCGTCAGTCGCCTGACCGACCAGCGCGAACGGCTGCTGGTCTACCTGCGCATCTCCGACTGAAGGCCCAGGCAAACACTTGCTCACACCGGGGTGCGCTCGCGCACGCGCACCGGCGGCAAGGCAATCATGAAGGTCGAGCCCTTGCCCACCTTGCTCACCACATCGATCTGCCCTCCATGCCGCTGGGTCACATGCTTGACGATGGCCAGCCCCAACCCGGTTCCTCCAGTTTCGCGAGAGCGGCTGCGATCAACGCGGTAGAAACGCTCGGTCAGACGGGGCACATGCTCCTGGGCAATGCCGGGCCCTGTATCGGTCACAAAAAACTCTGCCCAACCATCCTCGCGCAAGCGCCAACCAGCCTCTATCCGACCACCACCCGGTGTATAGCGCACCGCGTTGCTCAGCAGGTTGGACATGGCGCTGAGCAGTTCGGTTTTTGCGCCAGATACCCAAAGTGGTGTGCCCGCCTTGGCCTGTACCTCGTGAGGAGGGTGTGCAATGGCCGCCGTCAGCCCACGCGCCTCCTGCAGCACATGGCCGAGCAACTCATCCCCATCGATCCACTCCCCCTGCCCGGGCGCTGGACTGCCCTCCAGACGGGATAGCGTCAGCAAATCACTCACAAGCGTCTGCATGCGCTGAGCTTGCTGGCTCATCAGCGCCAGGTAACTCTCGCGCTCTTGCTCAGACAGTGTCAGGTTCTGCATGGTTTCCACAAAACCGCTGAGCACCGTCAAGGGCGTGCGGATCTCGTGGGACACATTGGCCACGAAATCCCGCCGCATCGTCTCTGCCAGTTGAACGGCTGTCACATCCCGCGAAATCATCAGCTTGCGCTTCTTGCCGTAGGGATGGACCTGCACCGATATGCG
Source organism: Hydrogenophaga sp. (assembly GCA_036746335.1). GTDB lineage: Bacteria > Pseudomonadota > Gammaproteobacteria > Burkholderiales > Burkholderiaceae_C > Hydrogenophaga. Next base: position 2,617 of record DAIOEI010000324.1, read on the forward strand.
AGAGGGCTGGGAGGGGCGCGGCCCAGGCCCATCAATCTGGACCTCATGGTCAAACTGACCCATGGAAAGGTAGTTCACAAAAGCGGGCGCCCGCACCATGTTGCGCACATACTGTCCCAAGTCCCGTTGCGGATCAAAGCCGAGATGGGTTGCCGCCGTCAGGTTGGACCATTCAATGCGGCCCGAGCTGTCGAGCAGCACCACCCCATTGGGCGAGGCCTGTATCGCAGCCAGAAAGTCTTCCAGCCGAGCGTCGCTGCTGCTGGCCTTCTTCTCCAGCTTGCGCACCAGCTTGCGATTGCGCTCCAGCAGCTCGCCCCAAAGGCCGGTGAGCAGGGGCATGCGCGAAACATCCGCCTTGCCCAGCCAGTCCAGCAGACGCCGCGCCCGCAAGCCATCGAGCACACCCCAGCCAAAAGCACCGGCCAAGGCGCCGACAAAAGTCCAGAGCGCGGACTGAGCCACCCACCCCCAGACAGCTCCCAGCGCAACCAGGAGCAACAGCTCCAGCAGACGCCGGATCATGTGGTCGAAATGGAGCTGCCTTGTGCCGGTCGGCCGTTTGCGTTCTGGGCTGTGAGGCGGTAGCCCGCACCACGCACGGTTTCCACCATGCTGGCCGCATCACTCAATGACTCCCTCAAACGCTTGACATGCACATCCACGGTACGCTCCTCGATGAAGACATGGTCTCCCCAAATCTTGTCGAGCAGCGTACCACGGGTGTGCACCCGTTCCGCGTGTTTCATCAGGT
>DAIOEI010000325.1:0-3358 GCA_036746335.1 Hydrogenophaga sp.
CGGTGGTGACCTACCAGCTGGCACGCGATGAGCGCCTGGGCGAGGCGGCTTTGCCAGCGCTGGCGCTGGTGCTGGTGGGGCTGGTGCCGGTCATTCTCCTTAGCCGCACCTTGCGCTCCACCTGAGTGCAAAAGGGGGAGCTTGCACACATAAAGCCGCTTCTAGGACCCAAAAGCATGCCTTTTTGACTCAATTTCTGGCCGATTGCTGCCGATACTCCGAGAAAGATCACAGGAGTATTCAATGAGTTGCAAGGGCATGCGCTTGGTGAACTGGGGAGTCTGGCGCCCAGCGGCTGCGGTGATGAGGGGACTGCGTTTTCCCGGCAAGATGGCTTTGATTTCGCTGGTGTTCGCCATACCGGTAGTTTGGTTGCTGGTCAATTTCCTGCGAGCGGAAAAGGCCGGGCTGGATTTTGTGGGCATGGAGATTCGCGGCGTTCAGTATGCAGGCGCTCTTTTCCCCGCCCTGGAGGCGGCCGACCACTGGCGTTACGTGGCGCGTGCGGCCGCGTTTGGGGAGTCTGCCACGGGCCTGCCTCAGGCGCAGGCGGACTTTGAAGCCGCCTGGCTTCAGTTGCAAGCTCAGCAGGCCAGCTTGGGCGGCGCTTTGAAAACCGGCGAGGCCTGGGCACAGACCGAGCAGGCACTCTCCGTGATCCAGGCCAAGGCGGGCGGCTCACCCAAAGAGATCTTCGATTCCATGACAGGACTCTCGCGCTCGTTGACCGACCTGTTGGCCGCTGTCATCGATCAGTCCGGTTTATCTCTGGACCCTGAGATGGGCTCGTATTACCTCATGAGTGCAACTTTGATGCGAGCGCCCGATGTGATTCGACGAACGGGGGAATTGCGGGGGATGGCGGGCGGTAGCTTGCGCGTGGGCCGCATCGAGCCAGTGCCAGCCATGCGCATGGCAGAGCTGCGCGCCATACTGCTCAACGATCTCCAGTTCGCCCGCCAGGACTTGCAAAAAGCCTCCGGCTTTATCGGTACGCTGGGTGAGGGGCTGAGCACCGAAGCACTGGATGCGACGCAGGCTTTTGTTCAGGCGGTCAATGCCTTGTTTCCGCCCGGTCAGTCGGAAGTCTCGGGTGATCCAAGAGCTCTGATCGGCCAGGCCAACCAGACTTTGCGTGCTCAACATCAGCAGGTTCGAGAAAACCTGGTCATCCTCGAAGCCATGCTGCAAGACCGCAAGTCCGGCCTATTGACCAGCCTTTGGGCTACCCTGTCGGTGACAGTGGCCTGCCTGTTGCTGGTGGTGTTTTTCATGATGGGCTTTTACCGTTCCATGTTTGGCGGGTTCAAGTCCTTGCGCCGTCACATGATGGCCATCAGCATGGGCGACTTGCGCGCCGAGATCCAGGGCAAAGGTAGGGATGAAGTCAGCGACCTGTTGCGGGAAGTGGGCAACATGCAGCAGTCGCTGCGCCAGACGGTGATGCAGGTGCAGGGGGCCTCCGATTCGGTGGTGCAGGCGAGCCTGGAAATTGCCAAAGGCACGCGCGACCTTTCTACCCGGACCGAGGCGGCTGCCGCCGCACTGGAGCAGTCTTCAGCGGCTCTGGAGGAAACCACCTCGTCGGTCACCCACACCGCCGAGTCGGCCCGCCAGGCCTCGGAAATCGCGGTGGACAACGCCCGCGTGGCCGAGCGGGGTGGCGCTGTGATGCAAGAGGTGGTGCAGACCATGGAGCGTATTCAGCACTCTTCTCGCAAGATCAACGACATCATCGGCGTGATCGACAGCATCGCGTTTCAGACCAATATTCTTGCCCTGAATGCTGCGGTGGAGGCGGCCAGGGCCGGTGAGCAAGGGCGGGGTTTTGCGGTGGTAGCGGGCGAGGTGCGCAACCTGGCGCAACGCAGCGCTCAGGCGGCCAAAGAGATCAAGACCTTGATTTCGTCCAGCGTTTCGGATGTGGACGGTGGTATGCAGGTGGTCCGCAGCGCGGGCACAACGATGCAGGAGATCGTCGTGCATGCCGATCAGGTCCGGCAGTTGCTTGATGAAGTCGCCAGTGGAGCGCGCGAACAAAGTACCGGCATCGGACAGATCGGCCACGCCGTGCAGGATCTGGACCGCAACACCCAGTCCAATGCCGCCTTGGTGGAGGAAACGGCCACGGCCGCTGCAGCCCAGCGCACGGCGGCTGTGCGCATGGCTGCGCAGGTGGACGAGTTCCAGCTGCCCAGCGAAATGGCTGGACAAAAAACCATGGTGGAGGGTGTGGATGTGGATGTGTTCATCGATGCGCACCGCCAGTGGAAAGTCAAGCTCAGGGATGCGATTGAGCTGCACCAGAAAGTCGATACCGCCACACTGTGCCGTGACGACTGCTGCGCTCTTGGCAAGTGGATCTATGGCGACGGGCAGCGCTTGCAAAATCGGCAAAACTTCATGGAGCTCGTCGAAAAGCACAAGCGCTTTCACCTGGCCGCCGGTTCAGTGGGCGAATTGGTCAACCAGCGACGCTACCGTGAGGCCGAAGACGCCCTGATCACCGGTACGCCTTTTGCGGCTGCCACCAGCGACGTGGTCATGGCCTTGTCCACCGCAAAACGCCTGGGTTTTTAAAGGTCCGCGCAGAGGCGGAGCGCTGAGAGCGGTGCGGTACCAGGCCGCTCTCCCGTTCTTATCGAATCTCTTCGATGGACAGCTTCTTTTCGGTGATCAAAGGCGTGATCAATCCGTAACCTTGGTTTTGCCAGTGCACCAGTTCTGTGATGGCCGACGGGGTGATCTGCACAAAGGGCTGCATGTCGGCCGGGGTGTAGCCATAGTCTTGCAGCGCAAGGCCACACACCTTGAACTTCACGCCTTGTTCTGTGTAGTAGCGCATGCGCTGCACGATCTCTTCGTATTTGGACTCGTTCTTTTTCGCCACCGTCACCAGCTCGGTGCCATGCAGCACCACGATCACGCTCATGTCATCGTTGAAGAAGCTGTAGGGCGCCTCCGTCAGCGGATTCATGAAGGAGCGGACCCAGTACAGCGCCGAAGCCATTTTGGCCGGGTGGTCCAGGTAAAAATCGAACAGCGCCTTGGGATTCTTGTAGGGTGTCTGTACAAAACTGGCCTGGGCTTGGGCGGTGCCCGGCGCAACAAAGGAAGCGCTTAAAAGAGCGGCCGCCACAAGACAAGTCAAGGAAAAAAAGGGTCTGCGGCGCATGGGGGCTCCTGATGGTGGAGGCCTGACCCGGTTGGTACCACCAACAGGAATCGAACCTGTATCTAGCGCTTAGGAGGCGCTCGTTCTATCCATTGAACTATGGCGGCGGGACAGGAGTGCATTGTAAAGGCGCCCCTAGTCGTACCGGTGGGTGAAGATCAGGTCCACTGCGTTTTCAGTGCC
>DAIOEI010000326.1:0-3301 GCA_036746335.1 Hydrogenophaga sp.
GCGCACGCAAGGTGGCGATGTCGCGCTGCAACCAGCGCAATTGCGCAGGCGGCGGCGGGTCGGTCTGTGCCCAGGTAGCCGGTGACCACAGAACCGGGCTCAGAGCGGCCAGGATCCACAGGATGGCGGCCAAAAAGATGCGAGCGCGCATGTTGGCAAGAGCGTGTTGCGAATGGCCGTAGCTTAAGGCCAGCGGGTCGCGCAATGGTTGTCACCGCGCAGGGGGTGTAAGCTGGTTTCGGGTTTGGCGTCTGCGTTGGCGATGTACTCGGCGGATTCCTACAATCGGGAATGCCTTCTGCGCCCATGATCGCCGTCATCGACTTTGAAACCACCGGGATTTCGCCGTCCCAGGGGGACCGGGCCACCGAGGTGGCCATCGTGTTGACCGAGAACGGCCGTACGGTGGACCGTTTCCAGAGCCTGATGAATGCTGGCGTGTTCATCCCGCCGTTCATCACGCAGCTCACCGGCATCACCAACGCCATGGTGCGAGCCGCACCGCCCGCCGCGCAAGTCATGGCGGACGCGGCGCGCTTTGTGGGCGAGGCGCCCATGGTGGCGCACAACGCGTCGTTTGACCGGCGCTACTGGCAGGCGGAACTGGCCCTGTGTGGTCTGCCGGCGCCCCAGCCTTTTGCCTGCACCGTGCTGCTCTCGCGCCGCCTGTACCCGCAGGCACCCAGCCACAAGCTGGGTTCGCTGGTGGACTGGTTTGGCCTGCCCCGCACGGGCGCTGCCCACCGGGCCATGGCCGACGCGGAAATGGCCACCGAATTGCTCGCCCGCATCCAGCACGACCTGCGCACACACCACGGCGTGAGCTCGCCGGAGCATCCATTCCTCATGGACTTGCAGGCTTGTACCAAAGCAGCGGCAGCCCGCCTGCTGCAGCGATGCGCACACCCGGTGGCCACCGTCTCCGGGGCAGTGGCATGACGGTCACTGGCCGGATGACCTGCCTGCCGTGGGGCTCGCACCCGTTGCAACGCATCTGGACCCTGTTGGTATTGACCACCACGCTGCTGATCTCGGCTTGCGGCACCACGCCAGTTCCCCGCGAGCCGGTCCGGGGCTCACTCACCGCCAGCCAGTCGAGCGACATCGCCATCCACGCGCTGGGTCTGGTCGGTACCCCCTATCGCTGGGGCGGCAACACGCCAGAAAGCGGCTTCGATTGCAGCGGCCTCATCGGCTATGTGTACAAGAGCAGTGCCGGTCGCGCGCCGCCGCGCACGGTGGCGCAGCTCTCGGGCTTTGGGCAGGCCGTGAGCGCGGGGCAATTGCGCACGGGTGACTTGGTCATCTTCGGCAAAGATCCGGCCTGGCACGCTGGCATCTACGTGGGCGAAGGCCGCTTTGTGCATGCGCCATCCACCGGCGGGACGGTTCGGATGGACCGGCTGGACAACCGCTACTGGGCGCGCCAGGCGGTGCGCTACCGCCGGCCTTGAAGGAAGGCACCCCCTGCGCCGCTGCGCGGCTTCCCCCTCTGTGGCGCGCCTGCGGCGCTTCGAGGGGGACGCACCCTGTGGCCGGGCGGAGCCCGTTCCACGGGTGCCCTGGGCTTGGGCACGCGCTCCGGGTTGCTGCCTTGCGGCCTTCGTGTCCGCTGGCGCGACAATCGCGGGCATGACTTCTCACGCCCAACGCCCCACCACCCCTTTATCCACCCAGGACAGCACCCGCATCGACGACCTGCGCATCGGCGCGGTGCGTCCGCTCATCACGCCAGCGCTGTTGCAGGAATGGCTGCCCACGCCGCCCGCCGCCCAGGCGCTGGTCGAAGCCAGCCGCGCCGCGATCTCGCGGGCGCTGCACGCGCAGGACGACCGCCTGATCGTCGTCGTTGGCCCTTGCTCGATCCACGATCACGACCAGGCCATGGACTATGCCCGCCTGCTCAAGGCCCAGGCCGACGCGCTGGCCGACGACCTGCTCGTCGTCATGCGGGTGTATTTCGAGAAGCCGCGCACCACCGTCGGCTGGAAGGGCTACATCAACGACCCGCATCTGGACGGCAGCTTCGCCATCAACGAAGGGCTGGAACTGGCGCGCCAGTTACTGCTGGACGTGGTGGGCCTGGGCCTGCCGGTGGGCACCGAGTTCCTGGACCTGCTCTCGCCGCAGTTCATCTCCGATCTGGTGAGCTGGGGCGCCATCGGCGCGCGCACCACCGAGAGCCAGAGCCACCGCCAACTCGCCAGCGGCCTCTCCTGCCCGGTCGGCTTCAAGAACGGCACCGACGGCGGCATCAAGGTCGCGAGCGACGCGATCCAGGCCGCGCAGGCGCCGCACGCCTTCATGGGCATGACCAAGATGGGCCAGGCCGCCATCTTCGAGACGCGTGGCAACGCCGACTGCCATGTGATCCTGCGCGGCGGCAAGGCGACCAACTACGGCGCCGAGGACGTGAGCGCCGCCTGCGCGCTGCTCAAAGCCGCCGGCCTGCGCGAGCAGGTGATGATCGACCTCTCACACGCCAACAGCAGCAAGCAGCACCGCAAACAGATCGACGTGGCCGCCGCCGTGGGCGAGCAGATCGCGGCGGGCGACGCGCGCATCACCGGCGTGATGATCGAGAGCCACCTCAGCGAAGGCCGGCAGGACATCGTGCCCGGCCAGCCGCTGCAGCGCGGCGTGAGCGTGACCGACGCCTGCATCGGTTGGGAGCAGACCGTGCCGGTGCTGAAGGGGCTGGCCCAGGCGGTGCGGGCGCGGCGCAACCGCTGATCGGGCAAAGCGGCTTTTTTTGCACAAGCCCCCCCTGTCAAGTCCGACAGGGGGGCGGGTTTGTGCTGGGGCCTTCGCACCTACAGTGTGAGGTTTTGCCGACTTCCGGCAATTTCTCGGCTGATCAGGAGTTGCGAATGTTGTCTTTGAACCTTCAGGGCCGCAGCGCCCTGGTGACCGGTGGTGCTCGCGGATTGGGCGCGGGCATGGCCAAGGCGCTGGCGGCGGCCGGTGCTTCGGTGATGGTGGGCGATCTGCTGGAAGAAGCTGGGCAAGCCACCGCCGCCGCGCTGCGCGCCGACGGTGCCCGAGCGGCTTTTGTCCACATGGACGTGAGCGACGAAGCGCACTGGCTGGCCGCAGTCAGCGCCACCCACAGCGCCTTCGGCGGTTTCGACATCCTGATCAACAACGCGGGCGTGGAAGAAACCGCGCTGGTGGCCGACATCGAAGTGGAAGCGCTGCGCCGCATGATCGATGTGAACCTCGTGGGCACCGCGCTGGGCATGAAACACGCCTTCCGCGCCATGCGCCCGGGCGGTCTGGCAGGCGCGGGCGGGGTGGTGGT
>DAIOEI010000327.1:0-3298 GCA_036746335.1 Hydrogenophaga sp.
ACGCGCGCGATGTCGGGCTCGCCCGCGATCAGGTTCAGGAACTTCACCATGGCCGCCTGGCTGTCGAGCATGGCCTCGTCCATGTTGATGTCGATCACCTGCGCACCGTTTTCCACCTGCTGGCGCGCCACCGCCAGCGCCTGCTCGTACTCACCGTTCAGGATCATGCGGGCGAAGGCCTTGGAGCCGGTGACATTGGTGCGCTCACCCACGTTGACGAACAGGCTGCCCTCGCCAATGCGCAGCGGCTCCAGGCCGGAGAGCAGCATGGGGGGAACAGAGACGGGGGATACAACGTCGGACATGGGGCTCACCAGAAAGGGTTCAAACACTGGTGAGCGCCGTTGGAACCGGCCCGGCCGGCTGGGCGGTGATCGCCCGGTGTCTCAAGCCTGACGACCCGGCGTGTGCGCGGGCGCTGCAGCGCTCCTTGAGAGGACGCGATTTTAGCCGGGCACCGCCGTCCGCTGCTGGCCAGGCCCGGCTCAGCCCCTGGAGCTGGCCAGCAAGCGCACCAGCGCGGCACCCACACCCGCCTGCGCCAGCGGCCAGCAGTGGCCCGGCCCCAGCGCACGGCGCAGTGCGGGCGCAGCCCCGGACACCAGGGCCTGCACGCACAGCCCCTGCGCGCGCAGCTCGCCCACCGCGTGCACCAGGTCGGCTGGCAGGTGCGCGCTGTCGTGCACGTCGATGTCGTGCAACTCGCCATCGGTCAGCAGCAGCACCGAACCGCCTTCCACGCGCTGCTGTGCCAGACCCTGGTGGCACAGCAGCGCCGCGTGCCGCAAGGCCGCGCCCAGGCGGGTAGAACCGCCCGCCTGCAAGGCGCCCCAGGGCACGGCTTCGCAGCGCTGCTGCCAGTCTTTCAGGCCTTGCAGGCGCACCCGGTGGCGGCCGTCGCTGCCAAACGCCCAGACCGCGCTCAGGTGGCCCATGCGTTGCAGTGCCCAAGCCATCTGCTGCACCTCGCGCTGCCAGGCGGGCAGGTCGGTGGCGGTCGAAACCGAAGCATCCACCAGCAACAGCACCGCCCGCGCTGAACGCCGGGGCGCCGGTCGGCACCAGACGCGGGTGTCGGGCCAATGGCCGCTGCGGCGCGCCAGCGCATGGTCCACCAGGGCTTGCGGGTGCAACTGGTCGCCCTCGTGGTCGCGGCCAGGGCCGCGCCCCAGGGCGGGCTGGTGGCGCTGGCTCTGCCGCACCAGGCGCTGTACCGCCACCACGGACACCTTGTGGTTCACTGCTGTGGCCTGCCAGCGGTGTTCGTACACCTGCACCCAGTCCGGGCGATAGCGGCCGATGCGGTGGTCCCATTCCGGGTAGGTGGCCACCGGCTGCTCCAGCAACCAGTCGGCAGGCGCCGGGGGCGGCGGTTCTTCGGGCGGGTGGTCGGGCGGATCTTGCCAATCGGGCAGGGTCAGCGCCTCGCGGTCTTCGTCGGAAGCTTGCCAGAGGTGGTGGTTGTCGTCGCGGTAGCGGGCGTGCACGCAGTAGGTGCGCGGGTTGAAAGGCAGGCGCATCTGCCCGATGTCGTGCCCCAGGCGCGATGCGGCTTCGCGCAGCGCTTCGGGCGTGCGCAGCGCCAGGGTGCGACCATCGGCTTCAAAAAAGTGCTGCCGCACGCGGGCGATCCAGGGGTGCGGATCAACCCGGCCGGCGTCGAGCAGGCAGGCCGACAAGCGCGCCAGCAGGTCTTCAAAGCCTTGCCCTTGGCGGACCTGTTCGACGCTGTGCGGCGGCAACCACCAGCGGCGCAGGCCGGGCAGCTCGTCGCAGGCCAGCCATTCAATTCGAGCGTCTTCCAGCACACCCAGCAGCGCCTGCTGCACCGGCTTGAGCCCCTTGCGCGGTTGGGGCGGCCCGCCAAAGCGCCGGTGGGCGGCGGCATGGGCCACGCTGGCGACCCAGTCGCCGTGGACACCGGGCGGCAGGTACAGCGTGGCCGGGCCATCGGCGGGCAGGCGCAGCACCGGGCGCGTGGCCTCGGCCGGTTGTTGATCCGCCGCGTCGGTGGTGGTTGGCAAGGGTTCCAGCGCCCACTGGCCCGGCCAGAGCAGGCGCAGTAAGGGCAACGCGCCCGGCGGCAGGGCCGTCTGCGCCGTATCGGAAACGTCGCTCAAAGCACGCCCTTGCGCGGTCAGAACGCGGCCATGGCCAGCGCGCGCAGCGCTGCCGACAGCGCGGCATCGTCGCTCAGCGGTTCGGCCACCGCCTGCAACACGGCGGCCTGCGGGCTGCGCCCGGCCTGCACCAGCCGCGCGGCGTGCACCAGCATGCGGGTGGAGGCGCCTTCGTCCAGCCCCTGGTCCACCATCGAGCGCGTGCGCCGGGCCAGCGCCACCAGGCGTTGCGCCAGCTCCGAGTCCACACCGCCTTCGCGCGCCACGATGACCGCTTCTCGCACCGGTTCCGGGTAGTCAAACGCCAGCGCCACAAAGCGCTGCCGCGTGGACGGCTTGAGCTGTTTGTGCAGCGACTGGTAGCCGGGGTTGTAGGTGACCACAAGCTGGAAGTCGGGGTGCGCGGGCAGCAGCTCGCCGTGCCGTTCCAGCGGCAGCACGCGGCGGCTGTCGGCCAGCGGGTGCAACAGCACGGTGGTGTCGGCCCGCGCCTCGACCACTTCGTCCAGGTAACACAGCGCGCCGTGCCGCGCGGCCAGCGCCAGCGGGCCGTCCATCCAGCGCGTGCCGTCGCCGTCGAGCAGCCAGCGCCCGGCCAGGTCGCTGGCGCTCAGGTCTTCGTGGCAGGCCACCGTCACCAGCGGCAGGCCCAGGCGCCAGGCCATGTGCTCGACGAACCGCGTCTTGCCGCAACCGGTCGGCCCTTTGATGAGTACCGGCAGGCGGCTGACGTGCGCGGCCTCGAAAGCCGCCAGCTCGTCGCCCACCGCTTCGTAATAGGGCTGCTGCGGCAAACGCCAGCTGGCCAGCGGATCAGGGCTCACGAATCGGGGCTCAACGATACAGGCTTGTTGATGGGCTGACGCCCATGCGCCTCAGCGGTGGCCGACGGTGGACGGGTTGGGAATGCCGTCGATCGGGCATTCCTCGGTGCCCACCATGGGCCGGGTGATCGCCTCCACCGCTTTCTGCGTGCCCTCGGGGTCGCTGATCCATTTGCCGTAGAACTCGTAGGGGCAGGCGGCCACGCCTTTGTCGCCTTCGCCCGAGTTGATGACGCCGGTGTAGCCGCGGTGCAGCAGCTTGAACAGGTGGTTCTCGCTCTGCGCGTTCTTGCGGAAGTCGCGGATCAGGCTGGTGGACAGCGCGGCGTACTGCACGCCGTAGTCTTCTTCGCC
>DAIOEI010000328.1:0-3291 GCA_036746335.1 Hydrogenophaga sp.
CGAGCGCACGCACCTTGACCGCAACGGATCGTTCGACGCCGTCGTAGATGCCGGGTACCGACAGGCAGCCTTCTTCGCCCTTTCGCTTTTCCGGGCTGGCCCATTCGACCTCGGGGTTGACGAGCACCATCGGCTGGTCGCGTGTCTCGCTGACATCGACCACGATCACGCGCTCGTGCACATCTACCTGCGTGGCGGCCAGCCCGATGCCACTGGCTTCGTACATGGTGGCCAGCATGCGCTCAACGAGGGTGTGGATCCGGTCGTCCACGATTGACACCGGTTTGGCCACGGTGTGCAAGCGCGGGTCGGGATATCGCAAAATGGGCAACAAAAGGGCGGCGTCGATCTCGGACATCGGAACATCACAACAGAAGTGGCCCGCTCACGGCATGCAATGGATGCCCGCGCAGGCGACGGTTCAAAGGGGTTTTGTCGCTATTTTCGCCACTTTTGACAGGGGTCGTGCCTCTGTCTGGCTACAAACATTGCCTAATCAAGGGCTTGGGCGCAAAATCAAATGCAAATTGTCAAGTCACAAGCGCCTGTCCGCATCGGCGTGCCATCTCGGCGCGATACGATGGAGCCATTGCCTGCCCCAGGGGCCCTCACATGCCATTGAACATTCGACCGAACGCCCTTCGCCCACTGCTACAGAGCCTGACGGCTGTTGGCCTCGCTGTTGCCGCCTTGACCAGCGCACCCGCGGGAGCGCAGAACTTTCCCATCACCGAAGGTCAGCGGGCCACGGCCAATCAGGTGGCTCAAGCCGGTGTGCCGCTGTCGGAGCTTGCGCCCGATGCGCCCGACAGCCATACCGTGAAGCGGGGCGACACGCTGTGGCGCATTGCGGGCATTTTCCTCAAGAGTCCGTGGCGCTGGCCTGAACTGTGGGGCATGAACCTTGAAGAAATTCGCAATCCTCACCGTATTTATCCAGGTCAGGTGCTCTACCTTGACAAAACCGGTGGCCGGGCCCGCCTCAGCACCCGCAAACCGGGTGACACCGGGCCAGTCACCGTGCGGGTTTCGCCGCGCATACGCAGCGAGAGCCTTTCCGAATCAGCGATTCCGCCGATTTCCATGCAGGAAATTGAATCGTTCCTGGCAGAGCCGCTGATCGTCGACGAAGCCACTTTTGCCCGTGCTCCCCGCATCGTCGCCACGCCGGAGAACCGGGTTCTCTTGAGTATGGGTGATCGCGCTTACGCCAGGGGAAGTTACGGCGAAGGGCAGATTTCCGAAGAGGGCATGCTGAGCACGGCTGCAGGTAAGCCGAGGAATTTCCGCGTCTTTCGCAACGCAGTTCCCCTCAAGGACCCAACCACCGGTGAAATATTGGGTTACGAAGCGCAATACATAGGCAAGGGGTTTCTGGCCCGTGGGGAGTCTCTGCAACTGGCGCCAGAACTGCCCAATCAGAAGCCTAAAGAGGGTGACGTCTACAGTCCGGCCTTCGACAACCAAGCCAATATAGAGCGTTTAAAGTTGGCCAAGTCGGACAAGCCGGAGTCCAGACCCACTGAGCTGATACCTGCGACCCTCGACATCACAGCCGCCAAGGAAGAGATGCGCGTGGGCGATCGTTTGCTGCCTGAGCCTGAGCGTGATTTCAGTTATTGGGTACCTCGTGCGCCCTCAAGTGAGCAAAGAGGGCAGATCGTCTCTGTGTATGGCAATGCGGTGCGCTTTGCGGCACAAAATCAGGTGGTGGCCATCAACCGGGGCCGTGAGCACGGCCTGGAAAACGGGCATGTACTCCAGTTGCTGCGAGACTCCAATAGGGTGATCGACAGAACCGATGAGGCCCGGCCTTCCTTGCGCCTGCCCGGTGAACACAATGGCCTGATGCTGGTGTTCCGTACTTTCGACAAGCTTTCCTATGCGCTGGTGCTGGAAATCGGCGACGGCGTGAAAGTCGGCGACCGCTTCGTCAATCCCTGACCACGCCATGGTCAACCCGGAGCTGGGCGCCTGGCTGCGCCTTTTGCTCACGCCCGGAGTGGGCAATGAAACAGCGCGCAAGCTCCTGGCGGCCTTTGGTCTGCCTACTGCCGTTTTTCAGCAGTCACCCGCTGCCTTGCAGGCAGTGGTCAGTGGCCGGGTTGTCAAAGCCCTGATCGAAACGCCCCCCCAATGGGCGGCAGCAGAGCAAAAGCTGCAAGGCTGGCTGGCCACTTCAGATCGCCACCATGTCATCACGCTAGGGGACGCCACCTATCCGCCGGAACTGCTTCAGATTGCCGACCCACCCCTGTTGCTGTATGTGCTGGGTGACCTGCATGCTTTGGCCCATCCGCACAAACTCGCAGTGGTGGGCAGTCGCAACCCGACCCACCAGGGCGCGGCCAATGCGCACCAATTCTCCAAGACCCTGGGCGAGGCCGGTCTGTGCATTGTTTCCGGTCTGGCGCTGGGCGTGGATGGTGCCGCCCACGAAGGCGCACTGGCAGGTGGCGCTCCCACCATCGCGGTGATTGGCACGGGCCTGGACCGGGTCTACCCGAGGCGGCACCTGGACCTGGCCCACCGGATCGCCGAGCAGGGCGCCATCGTCAGTGAGTTTCCACTGGGCACGTCACCGCTGCCAGCCAATTTTCCGCAGCGCAACCGGATCATCGCCGGGCTTTGTCTGGGGACACTGGTGGTTGAGGCAGCACCCCAGTCGGGCTCTCTCATCACAGCGCGCATGGCTGCCGAACAAGGTCGTGAGGTGTTCGCCATACCCGGCTCCATCCACGCACCCCAATCCCGCGGTTGCCATGCGCTCATCCGCCAGGGGGCCAAGCTTGTGGAATCGGCGCAAGACGTTCTGGAAGACCTGCGCCTGAGTGAGCCGGTTCCTGCAGCGCCGTCAGGCGGGATTCTGGACGACATCCAAGACGACTTGCTGCTAGCCATGGGACACGAACCTGTCAGTCTGGATGCCTTGCAGGCCCGTACCGGGCACGACACCGCGAGCTTGCAAGCCCGGTTGCTGGAGCTCGAACTGGATGGGCATGTCGGCCGGCTGCCGGGTGGTTTGCTGCAACGGATTGGTCAGACCTGATGGGGTGCTCAATCCACAAACCCCAGAGGCTGACCTAAAACCGGGATCAGGTGCTCGCAGGCGAGAGTAGGGCTGCCCGCTGCCTCACACGGGTATGGTGTAGTCGGCCTGTGTGAGGTGATCTACCCCGCAACTCAGGTCGCCGATCCAGCCCAGAAATTCGGGGATCGCGTCTCCGATTAGGGGGGCGCCGTGCTGGGGCACGATCATCTGGATCGGCAACTGCCGCGCCATGTGGGCCC
>DAIOEI010000329.1:0-3285 GCA_036746335.1 Hydrogenophaga sp.
TTGGCTTACTGCCCATATAAGGCGGTGCCAGCACTGCAAGCAACGCCGTTAAAAATAACTCTTGCGGCGGGGACTGTACAAGTTTGGGGTGCCAATAGCCCTGTGGAACAGCATCACTGGAGCCGAAATTCTGCTCCATCAAAGCTTGAAACCTGGGACTCTCCTGCGCCAGTTTGTGCCAATGCAAGGCGTAAATATCTTCCCGCGTCCAGTCCAAATACACGGCTTCATTGATCAGCTTGGAGGCATCGGGAAAGGACAAGACGCTGGGCATATAGGTCATGTCTTCGCGCAAAAACACCTTGAAGCGCAAGCCCTTCAATTGGCGTGCATCCAGCAGCAACTGAAGCAAGCCGCGCAGGCATTCCACGCTTTGTGCCAGTTGCGCGGTCATGCGGTCCAGCGCATCCATCACCACCAACACCACTTGGCCGTTGCGGGTCAAATCTTCATTCAACTGTTGAAAAGCGTGTCGAATTTCATCGGGGTGTTGTCTGGCCCAATTCAACACTTGGCCCCAGCCTTGAGACAGCTCGGGCAATCCGATGGAAATACTGCGCTGCACGCAAACGCTGCGCAACTCATGAAGAATCAAGGTGAGCCACAACAGCCGAGGTTCCATGCCGTCGTGCAATTGGCGTGTGAGCACTTCACTGTCCGGGAAACGGATGGAGAACGCTCCCCCCTGATCCCAACGAATGGCCCCCACATGCACCAGTTTGTCGTAGCCTTTGACAAACCGTGTCACGGTGGAGCGCAAATCAACATTGGTCAACACCTCGCTCCAGAACGATTTGCCCGCACCCCGCATACCAATGACCAAAGGCCGATCCAAAGCCAAGGCCCGAATGTGCGCCGAAGGAAAAAAAACATCCGTTGCCTGGCTGGGTTTGCCGTCAGGTTGCCAGTTTTGCGCCACTTCCAGCAATTCGGCGCGCAACAGGGCTGCGTCTGTGCTGTTCATGATCAAGCGTCCTCCCTAGGTTCCAGCAGTTGATCCAACAGCGTCATCAGCTCACCAAACGCTTTGTCAAACACGGCAGCATTCAATTGCGCCGGGTTTTGTACCGGGTCAAAGTGGCGCAGCTCATCGTCCCAGCGCACAAGCCAAGGGCGGTGCGGTGCATGGGCCTCATCGGCGCTGAAGTTAAATCCATCGCCTTCCATCTGGTCGGCTTCCAGACTTTCGTAAAGATGCTCCAAAAACAGCCTGTAACTGGCATCCAGAAAGGCCCGGTCATAGGCCGAATCCACGGGGGTCAAGGCACTGACCACATGCAGCCTTGAGCGGAAATCGTCACCGCCGGGGGTCAGGTGGGCGAAATGCTGCCAATGGGCGAACAAATGCGCGTAGCCCGCCCAGGTTGAACGTCCGTGCGTGGCGAAAAGCAGGCCGTGTGCATCGAGCTGGGTCAATGCCAGGGCCGCCGTGTCGTCCACGCCAGCGCGGGAGTCGATCAGCACCACGTCGGGTTCCAATTCCACCTCCAAGGCGTGGAGCAACTGTTGAAACCGTTGCACATACGATTGCTCGCCCACTTCCTGATAAAGGCGGCCCAACTTGCCCACATAGTCTTGTGTTTTGCGTCCGAACGCGGGCGCAATCCACGCCGCGGCTTGGCCTGTGGTGTACCCGTCCAGACCACTGCGTTCGAGCAGTTGGCGCTGTTGCACCAGTTCTGGGACGCGGGAGGGGGCCAACGCATGCAGCGCGAACCAGT
The DNA here is from genome assembly GCA_036746335.1 of Hydrogenophaga sp. Lineage (GTDB taxonomy): Bacteria > Pseudomonadota > Gammaproteobacteria > Burkholderiales > Burkholderiaceae_C > Hydrogenophaga. Next base: position 1,722 of record DAIOEI010000329.1, read on the forward strand.
CCACCAGCCCGTAGTCGGGGCGCAAATCTTCGGCCAACAAGGTGGCAGAAACGCCCGGCGACTCAAAGTCGGCATCCAGCACGAGCACGGTTTTCCCCTGGCGAATCAGGTGGTACACCGCCGCCGACAGCGCACTGCTGCGCCCGACACCGCCCTTGATGCCAAAAAAGACCACGCGCAGTGGATGGTGGGCGACCTCTTCCCGAGGCGTTTGAGACCAGATTTTTTCTTTGCCCTGACGCTCCATCCAAAACACATTCACCGGATGCAGTTCATCCCACAACACCTTGTCGGCGCTGCACCAAAGGGCTTGAGCGTCAAACAATTCACCCGAAAAAAAGCAAAACTCGGGTGCATAAGCCTGTGCGCCCGCTGCGGTTTTGACCGCATCCAACGCCTCACGCAGTTTTGTGCGCTCAGGCTTGTCTGCGCCTTGGAAATCTTTGGCTCCTGGCACGCCAAAGTGGAACCGCCCTTGCCAATCGCGCAACACCAACAGGGCGTCGAATGGCGTGTTGCTGCGGGACAGGTACGCAACCCACACCGCTTTGTACGACTCCAACGCAGCCCGGATGCCATGCATCCGGTCAATGGTCAGCAACAGCTCGTCAATTGGCGCTGCTATGGCTGACGCGCTCATGCCAAGCCCCGTTCAACCAATTGCAAAAACCCCATCAACCCTTGGGCGCTGCGCTGTTGTTTGGTGAGTTCTGGTTCATTCAGTTGTGGATGGCTTCGGTGCCAATACCGTTGGTTCACATCCCAACGATCAAACCCGTTTTGGTATTTCTGCACATAAGCCGCCCGACTGGGATGTATTTGAATGGTTTGGTGGTTGGCGAACTCCGCCCACAAAGATTCCCCCAGATGTTTCCCTGAAACTTTGCTGGTCTGCGGCTGAAGCTTGCACATCAATGCTTTGAGGACGCACTCTGCGGCCAGGCCTAGGCAATGGCTGGCTGTGGCTGGATGCGCCGCCTGCAAGTCCAGGGCGCTCACGTAGTGGCGCTCAGCGGCATCCGCGTAGTCATTCATCTCAATACCCTTGCGGCGCGCGGGTATGCCAGTCGGTGGCCTGCTGAAAGGCGTGCGCGGCGTGTAAGAGCGCACCTTCTTGGAAATAGTTGCCCACCAATTGCAGGCCCACCGGCATGCCTGCTGCGCCGAAACCGGCGGGCAGGCTCATGCCGGGCAGGCCGGCGAGGCTGGTGGACAGGGTGTAGATGTCGGCCAAATAGTTGGCCATGGGGTCGGCGCTTTTTTCGCCAATTTTCCAGGCCACCGTGGGCGCGACCGGCCCGGCGATCAGGTCGCACTGGGTGAAGGCTTGCTGGAAGTCTTGCGCAATCAGGCGGCGGATTTTTTGCGCTTGCAGGTAATAGGCATCGTAATAGCCGTGGCTCAGCACATAGGTGCCGATCATGATGCGGCGCTGCACCTCGGGGCCGAAGCCTTCGCTGCGCGACTTTTTGTACATGTCGATCAGGTCGCTGTAGTGCGCGGCGCGGTGGCCGAACTTCACGCCGTCGAAGCGGCTGAGGTTGCTGGACGCTTCGGCGGGGGC
>DAIOEI010000330.1:0-3283 GCA_036746335.1 Hydrogenophaga sp.
CGATGTCTTTCTGGACTTCTTTCTCGGTGAACTTGCGGCCAATCAGGCGCTTGATGGCGTACAGGGTGTTCTTGGGGTTGGTCACGGCCTGGCGCTTGGCGGACGCGCCGACCAGCACCTCACCGTCTTCCTGGTAGGCCACGATGGACGGCGTGGTGCGCGCGCCCTCGCTGTTCTCGATCACCTTGGTGGTGTTGCCCTCCATGATGGACACACACGAGTTGGTGGTGCCCAGGTCGATACCGATGATTTTTCCCATGTTCTCTGCTCCGGTTCTTGATAAATGAATGAAAACGATGTGGATGCGCTGTGCATCCGATGTGGAGGAGGTGTGGATAACCCGGGCTGTTTTCAAGCCCGGTGCACCACAAACCCGGCTTATTTGGGTGCTGCTACCGTCACGAGGGCGGGCCGCAGCACGCGGTCGGCGATCAGATAGCCTTTTTGCAGTACCGACACCACAGTGTTGGTGTCTTGATCGGCGGGCACGAGGCTGATTGCCTGGTGTTGGTGGGGATCGAATTTTTCGCCGACGGCCGGGGCAATGGCCAGCACTTTGTTGCGCGCCAGCGCACTTTGCAACTGCTTGAGGGTGGCTTCCGAGCCCTCGCGGATCTGCTGCACGGAGGCCTCCTGCACGGCCAGCCCTGCCTCCAGGCTGTCAAGCACCGGCAACAGGCTCTCGGCAAAGCTCTCTAGCGCGAACTTGCGCGCTTTGCCAATCTCGTCTTCGGCCCGGCGGCGCGCGTTCTCTGCCTCTGCCTTGGCACGGAGGAACTGCTCGGCCAGGTCGGCGTTTTTGGCTTGCAGCTCGGCCAGTTCGTTGGTCAGCGCGGCCAACTGATCTTCGACCGTACCGGGCGCAGCCGATGCCAGGTCGGCTTGGGCATTGTTGGGTGCAGCTTCTGGGGGCACAGCTGCGCTGTCGGCGGGGCTTGGATTGGAATTCATGGGTGAAGAACTGGTATCAGTGGGGCGAAACCACCGTTGAAAATAAGACATGTGTTGAGATCGCTGGTAAGGCCAGCACCCTCCCGTGCGCGGTATCTGAGGCCTGGATCCCGGCCTTCAAGGGCGCGCATCAAAAAAAGCGTTCCTGACGGTCCAAAATCATGCAAGTTCAACCCACTTGAAGCCCCATCATGAAACTGATCCGCTATGGCGCCCCCGGTGCCGAGAAGCCAGGCCTGGTCGATGCCCTCGGGGCATTTCGCGATCTGTCGGCTTCGATACCCGACCTGGTCGGCCCCGTACTTGGCCGAGATTCTATGCGTCGGCTTGCCGAGCTCGACCCGCAGGCCTTGCCCTTGGTGGCGCCTGGCGCCCGACTGGGCCCCTGTGTCGGCCAGGTGGGCAACCTGATCTGCATTGGCCTGAATTACGCCGACCACGCGGCCGAAGCGGGCATGAAGCCACCAAGTCAGCCCATTGTGTTCAGCAAACACACCGCCTCACTGCATGGCCCGAACGACGATGTATGGCTGCCTCCGGGTGCGCAGAGGCTGGACTGGGAGGTCGAATTGGGTGTGGTGATCGGTGAAACGGCATTCCATGTGACCGAGGCGCAGGCGCTGGACCATGTGGCCGGGTTCTGTCTGCTCAACGACCTTTCAGAGCGGACGCACCAGCTGGAGATGGAAGGGCAATGGATCAAGGGCAAGAGTTACCCGACACACTGCCCAATCGGCCCCTGGCTGGTCACGCCTGACGAGCTCGGTGACGAACAGGCCGTGGCCTTGTGGCTGGACCTCAATGGAGAGCGGCGCCAGACGGGCAGCACGCGCACCATGATTTTTGGTGTGCGTGCGTTGGTGAGTTACCTCAGCCGCTTCATGGCCCTGCAGCCGGGGGATGTGATTGCGACCGGTACGCCGCCCGGGGTGGGCATGGGGCAGAAGCCGCCGGTCTATCTGCAGGCCGGTGATGTGCTCACGCTGGGTGGCCAGGGGCTGGGTGAGCAGTGCCAGCGTGTGGTGCAAAGCCCGTTTCGCTCTGGCTGCGCCGCGCATGGAGTTGTGTCCACTTGAGGGCAAACGGCTGGAGTTCGGCCAGGCGGCGCGCCAGCTCAGCGCCTGGCCCGGTCAGGCTGTAGCCGGTTTTGCCATGTTCCACCAGGCCGGCCGCTCGCAGAGCCTTGAGTCGGGTGTTGAGGGTGTTGGGGGTGATGCCGCCGACACTGTCTTGAAGCAGGCGAAAGGTCTGCGGGTGACCGTCGCCAAGTGCCCAGATGACGCGCATGGCGTATCGACATTCCAGCAGGTCTAGCAACTGCACCAGGGCGGTTTTGTCTTTTGTGTGCATGCGGTGTCTCCGGCAGCTGCCCTCTGAATGGGGGCTTTGGTGCACTATAGGCGAACGACTGCTGGCGTGGGTTGCGACAAAAGTGTGCGCTGCACCAATGTGGCGCAAAACCCGAGCCTTCGGGCTTTCACGGATTGCACGCTGCGGGTGATCGCGTGTCAGCGGCGATAGACCTTGCGCAACAGGTGGTTCAGTGTGTCCAGTTCCTCGGCCGACAAGGCCGAGGCCACGTCGATCTCGAGGCGGGTGGCCGTGGTTTGCGCCTGCTTCTGCACGCGTTTGCCCTGGGCGGAGAGGTGCAGGCCTTGGGCACGTCGGTCGGTCGGGTGGGCCCGGCGCTCGATCAGGCCGCGCTGGTCCAGGCTTTTGATCATGCCCACCAGGTTGGGGGGCAGGATGTCCAGCGCTACACACAGTTGGCGCGAGGTGACACCGGGGTTGTGGGCGATGAGGGTCAGCACCGAGAAGTCCACCGGCCGCAGGCCCAATGGTGCCATGCGTTCCAGGAACACTGAGATCACGGCCAGGGCTGTGCGCCGGGCGTTGTAGCCCAGCAAGGTTTCCAGGTAGCTGGTGTTCAGGGCGCCCTCGTGCATGGGCGACTGTGCCCCGGCATCGGCAGACTCGATACCGGTTGCTGCCGCTGTGGTGGGCTTGGGCGCGCTGTCGGCGGTTTTGCGGGGGGCGCGCGGTCGGCGCAGGGTGTTGGCGATCGAGGTGTCGGACATGGTTGTCAAGCATAACGGCTGGACGAACATGCGCGCACAGTCTTGTGGTGTGGTTCGGTGATACCTGTGTGGCGCTCAGGCGGGCAGCGGACGCAACAAGGTCACGCGCCGGTAGCCCAGGCGCAGGATTCCCTCGCGCTCCATGCGCTTGAGTTCCTGCTGCACCTTGGGTCGCGAAGCGTTGACGGACTGCGCGATCTCCTGCTGGGTCAGCGGCAGGGCAATGTGGCCAAAGCGGTCGGGCTGGCCGTTGA
>DAIOEI010000331.1:0-3250 GCA_036746335.1 Hydrogenophaga sp.
CAGATCATTGCCAGCAGCCCCGATTGCACCAAGGTGCTGGATCTCGGCGCCCATGTCATTCAGATGACCGAGAAAGGCTGTCAACTGGTCGAGGTGGACCACTTTGACCAGGTTCGCGGCAGCCACTGGATCGACTGGTGGCCGCCGGAGAGCCAAGCTGGAGCGCGCCAAGCGATCGATGAGGCGCTGGCCGGTCGCACAGGGCGCTTCGTCGCCTTCGGGCAAACGTTCAAGCAAACGCCCAAATGGTGGGACACGCTGGTCACACCCATCCTGGACTCCGATGCCGCGCCGGTCTTGCTGCTGGCGGTCTCGCGTGACATCACCGAACAACACCAGCAGCAAGAAGAAATCCGCCAACTCAACGCGCGCCTGGAAACCAACGTCAGGGAGCGAACCGCCGAGCTGGCGCAGACCAACGAGCGCTTGCGGCAGACCCTGCAAAACGCGCAAGACCTCTACAACCATGCCCCCTGCGGGTACCACTCGATTGATCGTCATGGCGTGTTCCAGCTGATCAACCAGACCGAGCTCGATTGGCTGGGTCTGCTGCGCGAAGACGTGCAGGGGCGGCTGAATTTTCGGGACGTGTACCCGCCGTCGGTGCACGCCATCAAGGCGTCGCGGTTGCGCGACTTGGTGGAAACCGGCCATATGGACCCGTACGAGATGTCACTCCCGCAGGCTGACGGCAGCACCACCACGGTGCTGGTTTCCAGCGTGGCGGTCAGAGACAGCCAGGGGCAGTTCCTGCACACCAACAGCACGCTGATCGACATCACGGAGCGTAAAGCTGCTGAAGTTGCGCTGCAAGCTCAGCGGGATTTCCTGCAGAACATGACCAATGGTGTGCCGGTTCAACTGGCCTTCTATGACCAGGACCTGATCTGTCGGTTTGCCAACGCCAGCTATTCGCGATGGTTGAACACCGCGCCAGAAACACTCATCGGGAAACACCTGAGCGATATCGCGCGACCGCAGGACTACCTGGCGTCCAAAGAACGGCTGCAGGCAGCACTGCGCGGTGAACCGCAGCATTTCGAAGGACCGCGCGCCTTTCCGAATGGGCATGACTTTTACGCCAGCATCGAATACACACCGTACTGGCACCAAGGTCGGGTTCAAGGCCTGTTCATTCAGATGCACGACATCACCGAACGCAAGGCCAGCGAAGACACGGTGCAGCGCACCAATCTGCATCTGCAGGAGGCGCTGGAACTGGCTGAAGAGCTCTACAACCAGGCACCTTGTGGCTACCACTCGCTCGATGTCAACGGCTTCTACGTGATGATCAACGACACCGAGCTGCGCTGGCTGGGCTATGAGCGCGAGGAGGTCGTGGGCATCAAGAACTACCGCGATTTCATATTGCCCTCGCGCACACCTTTGCTGGAAGATCGCCTGGCCCGTCTGCTGCGCGACGGGGTGCTGGAGGAAGCGGAGTACGAGATGCGCCGCAGAGATGGCAGCCTGTTCCCTGCCCTTCTGTCGTCTTCGGCTGTTCGGGATGCACAAGGCCAGTTTTTGCGCAGCAATACCACCGTCATGGACATCACGGCCCGCAAAGCAGCCGAAAGTGCTCTCAGGGAGAACCAGCGTTTTTTGCAGACCATCACCGATCATGTGCCCGGCATGATCGCTTACTTGGACACCATGCTCCGGTTCAGGTTTGCCAACGCAGAGCATTTGCATGTCTACGGTCTGGACCCAGCCCAAATGCTGGGCATTCACATCAGCGAATGTGTGCCACCACCTGTCTGGGACGATATCCGGCCGCGCCTGCAAGCAGCGCTGGCGGGGCAGCCGCAACAGTTCGAGACCTGGCGCACCACCGTCAGCGGCCAGCCGATCTACATCAGTGCCCAGTATCTGCCCGACATCCACGAAGGCGTGGTGCAAGGCGTTTTTGTCCAGATCGTCGATATCACGGAGCGCAAGCGGATCGAAGAACGAATCAGTCAGCTCAATGACGAGCTGGAGCGGCGCATTCGAGAGCGATCGCTGAAATTGCTGGAGAGCGAGCAGCGGTTCAGGCTCATGGTGGACAACCTTCGCGAGTACTGCATTTTCTTCCTCGACGCACAGGGTCATGTCACGGATTGGACCGACAGTGCACAGCGCCTGGAGGGCTACTCGCCCACCGAGACCATCGGCCAGCATTACTCGATCCTGTTTCGGGACAACGCGCCAGAGGAGGCCCGTCTGAGCGCTGACAACATGCTGCGTCTGGCGGCATCACGCGGTCAGCACGAGCTGCACAGTTGGCATCAGCGCAAAGACGGCTCCAGATACTGGTCGCACTCGCTGCTGATCGCCTTGCGCGATGAAGCGGGTGAGCTCAAGGGTTTTGCGAAGATCAACCGCGACATGACCGATGCGAAGCGGCTGGACGACCTGATGCGCAACATCAACGACGAGCTGGAAAACCGGGTGATCGAGCGCACCGAACAGTTGACGGCGGCCAATCAGGACCTGGAGTCGTTCTCTTATTCCGTTTCCCACGACTTGCGCTCACCCCTGCGCCACATCTCCAGCTTTGTGAGCCTGCTAGAGGAGCACCTCAATCCGCAGGAAGACGAGACGACCCAGCGCTACCTGTCCACCATTGGCAACTCGGCGCGCCACATGAGCCAACTGATCGATGGCCTGCTGGCGTTCTCGCGACTGGGCCGTTCAGCCGTCAGCCAAACGGCGGTGGACCTGTCGTTGCTGGTTGAAACCGTGGTGCACCACCTTCGCCACGATGCGGGCGAACGAACAGTGCACTGGGTGATCCCGCCAGATTTGCCGGTGGTCAAGGGCGATGCCCTGCTGCTGCGGGAGGTTTGGGCCAACCTGCTGGGCAATGCACTGAAGTACACACGCCCGCGAGAACAGGCCCGCATCGAGATAGGCTGGAGCGTGGACCCCGCCGTGGGTTACACCTTTGACGTGCGCGACAACGGGGTGGGATTCGACACACAGTTCGCCCAAAAGCTCTTCGGCGTCTTTCAGCGTATGCACCGGGCATCCGAGTTCGAAGGCACCGGTATCGGCCTGGCGCTCACGCGTCGCATTCTGGAGCGCCACGGTGGTAGCATCTGGGCTGAGAGCGCGGTGGGGGTGGGGAGTATCTTCCATTTTTCGCTGCCCTTTGATGGCATCATGCCTGCCGACCCGCCCCTGGATTCCATTCCTTCCGCCCTGGAACCATGAACAAGAACGCCGAAGCCATCCTACTCGTCGAAGACAACCCGGACGACGCCGAACT
>DAIOEI010000332.1:0-3225 GCA_036746335.1 Hydrogenophaga sp.
TCCTGTTGTCGCCGGCTTGTGCCAGTCTGGACATGTTCAAGGATTACAAACACCGAGCCGAGGTGTTTGTGCTCGCGGTCCGGGAGCTGGCGCTGAGCCAGGGCATGGATCTGGAGGGTGCGCTGTGATCGCAAGCTTGCGCCAATGGGTGGCCGCTCTGGGTGGTCAGTGGCCTCGGCTGGTGGGTCTGAACCCTGCAGGCCAGGACGGGTTGCCGGTGCGACTGACCAGCCGCAACTACGCCAGCGTAAAAAACAGCCCGGTGCGCGAGCTGGGCTTTGACCAGCCCTTGTTGTGGGTGGCTGTCGCCTTGATCACATGGGGTCTGGTGATGGTGTATTCGGCCTCCATCGCGCTGCCCGACAACCCCCGTTTCGCCAACTACGCCCACACCCATTTTGTGCTTCGGCATGGCATCTTCATCACCATCGGACTGATCACCGCATTGCTCACCTTTCAGGTTTCGATGCGGTCCTGGGAGTTTTGGGCGCCCTGGTTGTTTGCGGCTTCGCTGGTGCTGCTGGTGGTGGTACTCATACCCGGTATTGGGACGATGGTGAATGGAGCCAGACGCTGGATCTCTCTGGGCTTCATCAGCTTTCAGCCTTCCGAGCTGGCCAAACTCGGTGTGTTGTTGTACGCCGCCAATTACATGGTGCGCAAGATGGAGGTCAAGGAGCACTTCTTTCGGGCGGTGGCGCCCATGGCGGTGGCCTTGGGCATCGTCGGCATGTTGCTGCTGGCCGAACCCGATATGGGCGCTTTCATGGTGATCGTGGTCATTGCCATGGGCATCCTGTTTCTGGGCGGTGTCAACGCCCGCATGTTCTTCCTGATCTCCCTGGTGGTGGTGGCAGCGTTTGCTCTCATGGTGATGCTCAGCGACTGGCGGCGCGAGCGCATCTTTGCCTACCTCAATCCGTTCGATGAACAACATGTTCTGGGCAAAGGCTATCAGCTGTCTCACTCGCTGATCGCTTTCGGCCGAGGCGAGTTTTTCGGCGTCGGTCTGGGAGGCAGCGTCGAGAAGCTTCACTGGTTGCCCGAGGCGCACACCGACTTCCTGCTGGCGGTGATCGGTGAAGAGTTTGGACTGATCGGTGTGCTGACCCTGATCGGCCTGTTCCTGTGGCTGACCCGCCGCATCATGCTGATTGGCCGTCAGGCGATTGCTCTGGACCAGGTTTTTTCCGGTTTGGTGGCGCAGGGAGTCGGTCTCTGGATCGGCTTCCAAGCGTTCATCAACATCGGTGTGAACTTGGGTGCTTTGCCCACCAAAGGCCTGACTTTGCCTTTGATGAGTTATGGCGGATCCGCCATATTGCTCAACCTGATTGCCCTGGCCATCGTTTTGCGGGTGGACTACGAAAACCGCCAGCTGATGAAGGGAGGGCGGTCATGAGCCACAACGCAGCGCCGGGCTGCCCCAAGCAAACCGGCGCCTACATGAGCGGCAACGAAATGCGCGCAGCAAAGAGTGCGGGGGCGACTGCTTGCCCCTGTGCTCTCGTGATGGCTGGTGGCACTGGTGGCCACATCTTCCCCGGTCTGGCTGTGGCTGAGGCCCTGCGCGAGCGCGGCTGGCGTGTGCACTGGCTGGGCGCCCCGGACAGCATGGAGAGCCGCCTGGTGCCGCCGCGCGGCTTTGCGCTGGAGCTGATCGACTTTGGCGGTGTGCGCGGCAAGGGGCTGAAGGCGCTCGTTTTCTTGCCGCTGCGGCTGCTGCGCGCCTTCTGGCAGGCCCTGGGTGTGGTGGGCCGTGTGCAACCGGATGTGTTGGTGGGCCTGGGTGGTTACATCACCTTTCCCGGCGCCATGATGGGCGTGTTGCGCGGCAAGCCGTTGGTGCTGCACGAGCAGAACTCGGTCGCCGGCATGGCCAACAAGGTGCTCACGGCAATAGCCGACCGCGTGTTCACTGCGTTCCCGAATGTCTTCAAACGTGCCGAATGGGTGGGCAACCCGCTGCGCGCCGAGTTCCTGCGCCAGCCCGCCCCCGCCGAACGTTTTGCCGGCCGCAACGGCCCGCTGCGCCTGCTGGTGGTCGGCGGCAGCCTGGGCGCCAAGGCACTCAACGACACGGTGCCGCAGGCACTGGCGCTGATTCCCGAAGCCGAGCGCCCGCAGGTGATTCACCAGGCGGGCGAAAAGCAGATCGACGCCTTGCGCACCAATTACCGGGCTGCCGGTGTGCAGGCTGATCTCACCCCTTTCATCCAGGACACGGCCAGCGCGTTTGCAGACGCCGACCTGATCGTCTGCCGCGCCGGCGCCAGCACCGTGACCGAAATCGCTGCAGTGGGCGTCGCTGCGCTCTTCGTGCCTTTTCCCCATGCGGTGGACGACCACCAGACCAGCAACGCGCGCTTTCTGGTGGAAGCGGGAGCCGCCTGGCTGGTGCCTCAGGCAACGCTTACGCCGGCCTTGTTGGCCGACAAGTTGCAAGGTCTGCAGCGCGATCAACTTCTGGAGATGGCCCTGAAGGCCAAACAGATGGAAAAAACAGACGCCGTGGCGGCCGTGGTGTCCGCCTGCGAGCAATTGGCGAAAGTGAAGGCAGCATGAAGCACGCCATCCGGCATATCCATTTTGTGGGCATCGGAGGCTCGGGCATGAGCGGTATCGCCGAGGTGCTGCTCAACCAGGGTTATGTGGTCTCGGGCAGTGACCTGGGCGAGAACACCGCCACGCGCCGACTGGCCAACATGGGCGCACAGGTGTTCAAGGGACACGACGCAGCCTTCATCGCAGGGGCCGATGCCATCGTCACCTCCACAGCGGTGAAAGAAGACAACCCCGAGGTGGTGGCTGCCCACGCCAAACTGGTGCCGGTGGTGCCGCGCGCGATCATGCTGGCCGAGCTGATGCGCATGAAAAAAGGGATTGCCATCGCGGGCACCCACGGCAAGACCACCACCACCAGCCTCGTGGCCAGCGTGCTGGCGGCGGCCAACCTGGACCCGACCTTCGTGATCGGCGGCCGGTTGAACAGCGCGGGTGCCAACGCGCAGCTCGGTTCGGGCGAGTACATCGTGGTCGAGGCCGACGAGTCGGACGCCTCTTTCCTGAACCTGCTGCCGGTGCTCTCGGTCTTGACCAACATCGACGCCGACCACATGGACACCTACGGCCACGACTTCGGTCGGCTCAAGGGCGCGTTCATCGAATTTCTGCACAAGATGCCGTTCTATGGCGCAGCGGTGGTGTGTGTGGACGACCCGGCGA
>DAIOEI010000333.1:0-3224 GCA_036746335.1 Hydrogenophaga sp.
GACGCTGCACCAGCCCACTTCACGCTGGGCAAACGCCTGAAAATGAATAAATCAGATGGCATGGACGTCTCCACCTACACCGCCGTTGATGGCGTAGGCCCATAACCCGATACGGGGTGGGGCCTCGCGGCAACGGCATCAAAAGTGCCAAAGTGGAAGCTCGTCGCAACCACTTGTGAACTGGAGGCCCCACCATGCAATCTACCGCAACGTTGCCAGTCATCGGAATGGATATTGCCAAGAACGTGTTTCAGCTCCACGTGGTGGACGCCGAGACGGGCGAGCTTGAACGACACAAGCTCAGGCGTGACCGGGTGACCACTTTCTTTGCCAATCGTCAAAGGTCACTGGTCGCGCTGGAGGCCTGTGGCGGTGCGCACCACTGGGCCCGAACGCTGCAGGCGTTGGGGCATGAGGTGAAGCTGCTGCCAGCAAAGCATGTCCGTCCCTTTGTCCTGCGCGACAAGACCGATGCCCGCGATGCCCAGGCCATTTGGGTGGCAGCCCAGCAACTTCACATCAAGGCCGTGCCGGTCAAGAATGAGCAGCAACAGGCATGTCTGACTCTTCACCGGATGCGTGCACAGCTCATGAAGGTGCGCATCATGCAAACCAATGCGTTGCGTGGCTTGCTCTACGAGTTCGGCATCGTGCTACCGGAAGGGCATCGTGTGTTGCTCAAGCGCGTTCAGGACGAACTGGCCAAGGCGCAGGAACAGGCAAGGCTGCCAGAGGTGGTGGTCGCCAGCGTTCAGGATCAACTGCGTCGCATCGACAACCTGCAGGTCGATATCGACCAACTGGACAAACGGCTGGCCTCGATGGTCAAGCAGAACCAGCACATGCAGGCACTGCAAGCCATACCGGGCATAGGTCCGTTGACGGCGACAGCCTTGGTGTCTACCGCGACCGACCTGTCCACCTTTGAGTCGGGCAGGCAGTTTGCCGCCTGGTTGGGACTGACGCCCCGACAGACTGGCACCGGCGGGAAGACCCGGCAGTTGGGGATATCCAAACGCGGCGACCCGTATGTGAGGACCATGTTGATGCACGGCGCCCGCGCCGTGATTGCCAGGAGCCGGCGAAGCGGCTGGATCGAGAGGCTGCTACTGCGCCGACCATACAGCGTGGTGGTCGCGGCGCTGGCCAACAAGCTGGCCCGAACAGTCTGGGCAGTCTTGACCAAAGGCAAAGCCTTTGACCAGGTCAAATGGAATCCGGTTGACCTCGCTGCAGCCTGAAACCATCACGATGAACTGAACACACCAAGCGCCAAGAAACCGTTTTGAAGGAGAGCACGCAGGAAGCGATGTGATGGGTCAACAGGTCAAACCGGGGTGGGGGCAATCCGATAGTCGTCCAGAGCCTTGAGCTCGAAAATCAGGTGGGAACCCTGTCCGCGAATGCCATCTGGGCCAGCTGGACAAAGCCAGCACAAACAGGCCGAATGTAAGGCTGCAAACCCTTCAGACCTTCACGCCGACGAATCTTGCTCTTCTGGAGACGTCCATGTAAGGGGCGACTCCTTAACACGCCCTAATCCAATCAATTCGCAAAAGCCGCAATCCCCGTGATCGCTCGACCCAGGATCAGCGCATGCACATCGTGTGTGCCTTCGTAGGTGTTGACCACCTCCAGGTTCACCAGGTGGCGGGCGACGCCGTATTCGTCGCTGATGCCGTTGCCGCCCATCATGTCGCGGCTCATGCGGGCGATGTCCAGCGCCTTGCCGCAGCTGTTGCGCTTGAGGATGCTGGTGATCTCGACGGCGGCGGTGCCTTCGTCCTTCATGCGGCCCAGGCGCAGGCAGCCTTGCAGACCCAGGCTGATTTCGGTCAGCATGTCGGCCAGCTTTTTCTGGATCAGCTGGTTGGCGGCCAGCGGGCGGCCAAACTGCTGGCGGTCCATCACGTACTGGCGGGCGCGGAAGTAGCAGTCTTCGGCCGTGCCCAGCGCGCCCCAGGCGATGCCGTAGCGCGCGCTGTTCAGGCAGGTGAACGGGCCCTTGAGGCCACGCACTTCGGGGAAGGCGTTTTCTTCCGGCACGAACACTTCGTCCATGACGATCTCGCCGGTGATGGAGGCGCGCAGGCCGACCTTGCCGTGTACCGCCGGGGCGGACAGGCCCTTCCAGCCCTTTTCCAGGATGAAGCCGCGGATCTGACCGCCATCGTCCTTGGCCCAGACCACGAACACGTCAGAGATGGGGCTGTTGGTGATCCACATCTTGGCGCCGCTGAGCGAGAAGCCGCCGGGCACAGAGCGGGCGCGGGTGATCATGCTGCCGGGGTCGCTGCCGTGGTTGGGTTCGGTCAGGCCGAAGCAGCCTATCCATTCTCCCGTGGCCAGCTTGGGCAGGTACTTCTGCTTCTGCGCTTCGGAGCCGAACTCGTTGATCGGCACCATGACCAGCGAGCTCTGCACGCTCATCATGGAGCGGTAGCCCGAGTCCACTCGCTCCACTTCGCGCGCCACCAGGCCGTAGCAGACGTAGTTGAGGCCCGCGCCGCCGTACTGCTCGGGGATGGTCGGGCCCAGCAGGCCCAGCTCGCCCATCTCGCGGAAGATGGACGCGTCGGTGGTCTCGTTGCGGAAGGCCAGTTGCACGCGCGGCAGCAGCTTTTCCTGGCAGTAGGCGCGGGCGGCGTCCTGCACCTGGCGCTCGTCGTCGGTCAGCTGGGCGGACAGGTGGAACGGGTCTTCCCAATTGAAGGTGTTTTTGGGTGTGGCCATGGTGCGGGTCTCCGTAGGACGGTGATTCGAGGATGAGCCCTTCGACAGGCTCAGGGTGAACGGTCGTGGTGTGACCGCGCAGAAGGAAGGCTTTGGATTGTCGTGGCGACATGAATAGTTGTCCAATATTGATGAACGATTGATCAATACATAATCTGTATTTATGGAATTCCGCCACCTGCGCTGCTTCACCGTGCTCGCCGAAGAGCTGCACTTTGGTCGTGCTGCCCAGCGGCTGGCCATGACGCAGCCGCCGCTCTCGCTCAACATCCAGCAGCTCGAAGCCGACTTGGGGGCGCGCCTGTTAGAGCGCAACAGCCGGGGCGTGGCGCTCACCGCCGCCGGGCTGGCCTTTCTGCCGCGCGCGCAGGCGCTGCTGGAGCAGGCCGCGCTGGCCGCGCGCGAGGCGCGCGATGTGGGGCAGGGGCTGGCGGGGCAGTTGCAGATCGGCTTTGCAGGCACCGTGTTGTATCGGGGGCTGCCGCAGGTGC
>DAIOEI010000334.1:0-3214 GCA_036746335.1 Hydrogenophaga sp.
GCATGGCCGCGTTGTCCACGTACATGTGCTGCAACTCCACATCGGGGTACTGGGCATGTACTTCGGTGACCACGTCTTTCCAGAACTGGAAGGTTTCGAGCACATTGGCCTTGTCCACGCTGGTGACCTTTTTGCTGCGCTTGCGCGCGGCCTGGAAGGCCACATGGGCAATGCGCTCGATCTCCGGGCGGCTGTAGCGCATGGTGTCAAACGCTTCTTCCGCACCGGGGAAGTGGCCATCGGTGGCCACGCGCCGACCGCGGGGCTGGCCGAAGTAAATGTCGCCGGTCAGCTCACGGATGATCAGGATGTCCAGCCCCGAAATGATCTCGGGTTTGAGGCTGGAGGCGCCCACCAGCTGCTCGTAGCAAATGGCGGGACGGAAGTTGGCAAACAGACCCAGGTTTTTGCGCAGACCCAGAATGGCCTGTTCGGGGCGCAGTGGTCGGTCGAGCTTGTCGTATTTCCAGTCGCCCACGGCACCAAACAAAATGGCGTCGGCGGCCTTAGCCAGGTTCAGGGTGGATTCAGGCAACGGGTGGCCGTGGGCCTCGTAGGCGGCGCCTCCCACCAGCGCCGATTCCATCTCAAACGGCAGGTCGAGCACGCTGAGGACTTTGACCGCTTCGGCGACGATTTCGGTGCCGATGCCGTCACCCGGTAGAACTGCGATTTTCATTGTGTTGGGTCTTTACTTGAGTGCGTAGGCGCGTTCAACTTTGGCAACGCGGGTTTCATAATGTTCGTACCAGCGTTGCTTGCCTGTTTCTTGTGCGATTTGGTGTTCGGCATGGCGTTTCCAAGTCAAGATGCTGGTTTCGTCGGTCCAATAGGAGACGGTGATACCAAATCCATCGATATTTCGGGCACTTTCTGCGCCCAAATAACCTAACTGCTGGCAAGCTAATTCGACCATGCGCTGACCCATGTCATCGTAGCCATGGTCGCCAGCGGTGCGCAGTGAAGAAAAAATCACTGCGTAATAGGGTGGCACCGGTAACTTGGCAAAACCAGACTGGTCGTTCATATTCGCATTCAGTGGTTAACCATGGTGTGGGCCAGCCACGGTTTGGTGGCCAAGCGCTCGGCCTCGAAAGCCTGTATTTTGTCTTTGTGGCGCAGCGTCAGGCCAATGTCGTCCAGCCCGTTGAGCAGGCAGTACTTGCGGAAAGCCTGCACCTCAAAGGGAATTTCGTCGCCCTGGGGTTTCACCACTACTTGGCGCTCCAGATCGATTGTGAGGCTGTAGCCGGGGAATGCAAACACCTCATCGAACAACTGGGCTACTGTGGCCTCGGGCAGCACGATGGGAAGCAGGCCGTTTTTGAAGCAGTTGTTGAAAAAGATATCGGCGTAGCTGGGCGCGATGATGGCGCGAAAGCCGAACTGGTCGATGGCCCAGGGCGCGTGTTCGCGGCTGGAGCCACAGCCGAAATTTTTGCGGGTAAGCAGCACCGATGCGTCTGTGTAGCGCGTTTGGTTCAGTACAAAGTCGGGATTGGCCTTGCGGCTGGCTGGGTCTTGACCGGGTTCGCCTTTGTCCAGATAGCGCCACTCGTCGAACAGGTTGGGACCGAAACCGGTCTTGCGGATCGACTTCAGAAACTGCTTAGGAATGATCGCGTCGGTGTCGACGTTCTCGCGATCCATCGGGGCCACCAGACCCTGGTGCACGGTAAATTTGTTCATTTATTTCTTCTTGGCTGCGTCTTCAAGAACCTGACCGGCTTTTTGCACGTCTTGGCCTACGCCGCGAACGGTGTTGCAGCCAAGCAGTGCCATTGCAAAGAACATGGATATCAGGGTTGCAATCGGTTTCATGGTGGTTCCATTCAGGCGAATTGACGAACGTCGACGAAGTGACCATGCACGGCGGCGGCGGCGGCCATGGCGGGGGAGACCAGATGGGTGCGTCCACCGGCGCCCTGACGACCCTCAAAATTGCGGTTGCTGGTGGATGCGCAACGCTCGCCAGGCTCCAGCCGGTCGGCATTCATGGCAAGACACATGGAGCAACCGGGTTCGCGCCATTCAAAGCCTGCGGCCTTGAAAATTTCGTGCAAACCTTCGCGCTCGGCTTGTTCTTTCACCAGACCAGACCCAGGCACCACCATGGCCAGCTTGATATTCTTGGCTACTTTCTGGCCGAGCTTCTTCACCACCGCAGCCGCTTCGCGCATGTCTTCAATGCGGCTGTTGGTGCAGGAGCCGATGAACACCTTGTCCACAAAAATGTCGTTCAGGGGCTTGCCGGGTTGCAGGTCCATGTAGACCAGCGCGCGTTCGATGGCACCCCGCTTGTTGGCATCCTTCTCTTTGTCAGGGTCGGGCACGCTGCCATCAATGCCCAGCACCATTTCGGGCGAGGTGCCCCAAGTCACTTGCGGCACGATCTGGGTGGCGTCGAGCTCCACCACCGTATCGAACACGGCGTCAGCGTCCGATTGTAGACCCTTCCAGTAAGCCACGGCCAAATCCCATTCCACACCGGTGGGTGAGAGCGGGCGGCCCTTCACGTATTCAATGGTTTTGTCGTCTACCGCCACCAAGCCAGCGCGTGCGCCGCCTTCAATGGCCATGTTGCACACCGTCATGCGACCTTCGATGGAGAGCGCTCGGATAGCCGATCCACCGAATTCGATGGTGTAGCCAGTACCGCCAGCGGTACCGATCTTGCCGATGATGGCGAGCACGATGTCCTTGGCGGTTACGCCTTTGGCCAGTGTGCCTTCCACCTTCACCAGCATGTTTTTGGCCTTTTTGGCCAGCAGCGTTTGCGTAGCCATTACGTGCTCGACCTCGCTGGTGCCGATGCCATGCGCCAGCGCGCCAAAGGCGCCGTGGGTGGAGGTGTGGCTGTCGCCGCACACCACGGTCATGCCGGGCAGGGTGGCGCCGTTTTCAGGGCCAATCACATGCACGATACCCTGGCGCTTGGACATGAAGGGGAAGAAGGCAGCAGCGCCGAACTCGGCGATGTTGCTGTTGAGCGTGGTGATCTGCTCTTTGCTGATCGGGTCGGTGATGCCATCGTAACCCTGGTCCCAGCCGGTGGTGGGGGTGTTGTGGTCAGCGGTGGCCACAATGGAGCTCACGCGCCAGACCTTGCGACCGGCCTGGCGCAGCCCCTCAAAAGCCTGCGGGCTGGTGACTTCGTGCACCAGATGGCGGTCGATGTAGAGCACGGCGGTGCCGTCTTCTTCGGTGTGGACGA
>DAIOEI010000335.1:0-3213 GCA_036746335.1 Hydrogenophaga sp.
AAAGCACTTCGCCCACTTCGTCCTTGGGTCCGGTGCCCTGGCCCTTGTCGTGCAGCTTGGCGATGATTTCCTTGGCGATGTCGGAGCCCTTCTCGGTGCCGTGCTGCATGGTGATGGCGTTGTAGCCCTTGGCGCCCATGCCCACGTCTTTCACGTCCGGCTCGGCACCGGCCCACCACACACCGTAGATCTTCTCGCGCGGGTAGCCGGTGGCCTGCGCTTCCTTGAGCAGGGTGGAGTTCATCACGCCCCAGCCCCAGTTAATCACGTAGTCTGGCCGGTCGCGACGGATCTGCAGCCAGGTGGCTTTTTGCTCCACGCCTGGGTGGGTCACGGGCAGCAGGCTGAGCTGGAAGCCGTGCATGGCGGCGCGCTCCTGCAGCAGGGGGATGGGCTCCTTGCCGAACGGGCTGTCGTGGTAGACCAGCGCGATCTTCTTGCCTTTGAGTTTGTCCAGGCCGCCTTCCTTCTTGCCGATGTGCTGGATCAACACATCAGCGGCCACCCAGTAGGTGCCCGCCAGCGGGAAGTTCCACTTGAACACGCCGCCGTCGGCCGACTCGCTGCGGCCATAACCGGCGGTGATCAACGGAATCTTGTCGATCGGGGCCTTCTCGGTCAGGGCGAAGGTGATGCCGGTGGACAGCGGCTGGAACATGGTGGCGCCGCCGTTCTTGCCCTTCAGGCGCTCGTAGCACTCGACACCGCGGTCGGTGGCGTAGCCGGTTTCGCACTCTTCGAAAGACACCTTCACGCCATTGATGCCACCGCGCGCATTCGTGAGCTTGAGGTAGTCGGCGTAGCCGTTGGCAAAGGGCACGCCGTTGGGCGCGTAGGCGCCGGTGCGGTACACCAGCGAAGGGAAGAACTGCTCATTGGCCTGAGCCATGGCAGCGGTCGAGACCAATGCGCCCGAGAGGGCGGCACAAGCCAGCGAAGCAGAGAGAACCAGGTTACGCATTTTCATCACTTGTCTCCTAAAGGAACGGTCACACACACACAGAATCAATGGGGGAAGGGCCACAGGCGAAGTTTTTGCTTCGCAATGCTCCAGAGCTTGGCCAGGCCGTGAGGTTCCACGATCAGGAACCACACGATCAGTGCGCCGAAAATCATGAACTCGGTATGAGACACGGCGGCGGTGGAGATGGTCATCCCGACCAGAGAACCCGCCCACGGCAGGAACTGGTTCAGGAAAATGGGCAGTATCACGATGAAGGCAGCGCCAAAAAAGCTGCCCATGATGGATCCCATGCCGCCGATGATCACCATGAACAGCAGCTGGAACGAGCGGTCGATGGAGAAGGCGGCAGGCTCCCACGAGCTCAGGTGCACAAAGCCCCACAGCGCGCCGGCCACGCCGATGATGAAGGAGCTGACCGCAAAGGCCGACAGCTTGGCGTACATGGGGCGGATGCCGATCACGGCGGCGGCCACGTCCATGTCGCGGATCGCCATCCACTCGCGACCGATGGCCGAGCGCACCAGGTTCTTGGCCAGCAGTGCAAACACCACCAGAAAAGCCAGGCAGAACAGGTATTTTTCCATCGGGGTGTTGATGGTCCAGCCCAGCACAGACAAGTTGGACACCGACACCGAGCCTGAGGCGGTGTTGCCGGTGAACCAGCCGATGCGCAGGAAGGCCCAGTCGCAGAAAAACTGCGCAGCGAGAGTGGCCACGGCGAGGTACAGGCCTTTCACCCGCAGGCTGGGAATGCCGAAGAACATGCCCACCAGCGTGGCAAAGAAGCCGCCCGAGAGCAGGGCCACGATCAGCGGCATACCGTCGATGCGCACGTAGGTGTTGTAGGCCATGTAGGCGCCCACCGCCATGAAAGCGCCCGAACCCAGCGAGATCTGCCCGCAGTAACCCACTAGGATGTTCACCCCGATGGCCGCCAGCGACAGGATCAGGAACGGGATCAGGATGGCGCGGAACATGTACTCGTCCGCCAGCAAGGGCACCCCGATAGCGGCAAAGGCGATCAGCGCCAGAATGGCCCAGCGGTCTTGCGCAATGGGAAAGATCTGCTGGTCGGCGCGGTAGGAGGTCTTGAATTGACCGTTTTCACGATAGAACATGTTCTTCTTCCTTAGACGCGGTCAATGATCTTCTCGCCGAACAGGCCCTGTGGCCGGAACAGCAGGAAAACCAGGGCCAGCACATACGCAAACCAGATCTCGATACCGCCGCCCACATAGGGGCCCAGGTACACCTCGGACAGCTTCTCGCCCACGCCGATGATCAGGCCGCCGATGATGGCGCCCGGCACCGAGGTCAGCCCGCCCAGAATGATCACCGGCAGGGCGCGCAGGGCCACGGTGGTCAGCGAGAACTGCACACCCAGCTTGGAGCCCCAGATGATGCCGGCCACCAGCGCGGTCAGGCCGGCCACGAACCAGACAATCACCCAGATGCGGTTGAGCGGGATGCCGATGGATTGCGCCGCCTGGTGGTCGTCGGCCACGGCGCGCAAGGCGCGACCGGTGCCCGTCTTCTGGAAGAACAGCGAGAGCACCATCACCAGCAAGGCCGCCACGCAAGCCGCGTACACATCTTCCAGGTTGACCAGCACACCGCCTTCAAAAACGTTCTCGAACAGGAAGACCGGGTCCTTGGGCATGCCCACGTCGATCTGGTAGATGTCCGAGCCGAAGATGGTCTGGCCCAGACCGTCGAGGAAATAGGTGATGCCCAGCGTGGCCATCAGCAGCGTCACCCCCTCCTGGTTCACCAGGTGGCGCAGCACCAGCCGCTCGATCAGCCAGGCCAGCGCAAACATGCAGGCCGCCGCAATGGCAAACGCAATCAGGTTGCCCAGCAGCTTGCTCTCCAGGCCCAGCCATTGCGGAATCCACTGCGAGAAGCGGGCCATGGCCAGCGCGGCAAACAGCACCATCGCGCCCTGCGCGAAGTTGAAGACGCCCGAGGCTTTGTAGATCAGCACAAAGCCCAGCGCCACCAGCGAATACAGCATGCCGGCCATCAGGCCGCCAATCAATGCTTCAATGAAGAAACCCATCTTGATGTCTCCGTGTTCAGTGGCTGGTACCGAGGTACGCGCTGATGACTTCTTCGTTGCTGCGGACCTCGTCGGGTGTGCCGTCACCGATCTTTTTGCCGTAATCGAGCACCACCACGCGGTCGGAGATGTCCATCACCACGCCCATGTCGTGCTCGATCAGCACGATGGTGGTGCCGAACTCGTCGTT